>NZ_VHLB01000084.1:0-38507 GCF_006547365.1 Myxococcus sp. AB056
AAGATCGTCGGCAGCGTCAGATGTGTATAAGAGCCAGCCACCACCCAGAAGGTGACGCGCTGGGGCGTGGCGGGGGTGTCGTACGCCGACGTCGGGTCACCCGGCCGGCCTTCCACGGGCTCCTGGGAGCGGAACTCCTTCACCTCGCCGTCGCCGGTGGCGAACCAGCTGAAGAAGACCTGCTCGGGGCGCGGGCCTTCGTCCGTCTCTTCGATTTCGACGCTGCCCTCGGCCAGCACCGGCGTGAAGGTCACCTCGCGCGACACGGGCAGCGGGCCGGTGAGCGACGCGCCGTCCCACAGGACGTCCGACACCACCGGGTTCTGGTTGGGCGTGGTGGTGGCTCGCAACGTCACCCGGCGCACGCCGCGCTCCGTGCCTTCCGGTGTGCCGCTGCCGTCCGTGGCCTCGTAACCGATGAAGAGCGGAATGCCCCGGGCCAGCGCCTCGCGCAGCGCCGGGTCCTCGGGGTCCAGCGTTCCACCGCCACCCGGGTTGCCCGCGGCCAGTGCCTCCAGCAACACCGCCTGCACGTTCGGGTCCGAAAGCGACAGCTCGCCGTCCGGCAACGGCACGCTGTCGTCCCCCGGGCACCGCCCGTCATAGGGATTGCCGGTGAAGCGGCACAGCGCGTAGCGGACGGTGACGGGGCGCGCGTCCGGCGTCACCGCCAGCGCGTTGAACGTCATGGGCCCGGGCAGCGTGGAGGCGTCCGGGTCCACCACCAGCTCGGCGGGCTCCGCCTGGATGGCCAGCACGCGCACGCGCCGGATTTCGCTCTGAAGCTCGAAGTCGGGCCCGCAGCCGGCGAGCAGCAGCACCACGAGCGCGGGGAGGATGGAACGCATGCTCAGAAGCTCCCCCGGGCGCCGATGATGGGAAGGATGGGCAGTCCTTCGAAGGAAGCGCTTTGGGTGTAGTTGTAGTTGTAGGCGATGCCTTCCACCGCCGGGTTGTTGTAGGCGTTCGTGAGGTCCAGGTAGACGTTGAGCGCCCACTTCTCGAAGGCGAAGTTCTTGTCCACGCGGATGTCCAGTTGGTTGAAGGACGGCAGCCGACGCGAGTTCACCGCCGCGTAGAGCGGGATGAAGACGTCCGACCCGTCGTCGCGTACCGAGCCCACCACCGGCGTCGTGGGATTGCCCGAAGCGAAGCGCATGCGCGCGCCCACCTCCCAGCCCGCCGGCAGCTTGTAGGACGCAATCGCTGTCAGCACGTGCGTCTGGTCATTGTCGAAGAGGCGCCAGCCCACGCCCGGCGCGTCCTGGCGCTCGCTGCGGCTGAGCGTGTAGGAGACCCAGCCGAAGAGCCGGTCCGTCAGCGCGCGGCGCACCAGCACCTCCAGGCCATAGATGCGTCCCACGCCGCCGTTGCTCAACCGCTCGGGCACCCGCTGGCCGTTGCGCACCACCGTGGCGTTGGAGCGGACGATGAGCCCGTCCAGGTCGTTGTAGAAGACCTCGCCGCCCACGAACCACTCCGGCCGCGCCTGCCACTCCGCGCCCACGCTGTACTGGAGCGACCGCTTCGCGCGCAGGTCCGGGTTGCCGAAGGCCACGCTCGGCTCATCCTGCACGGGTGGCCCGTGATAGACGCCCGCGCCGCCCTTGAGCGTCAGCGTGTCCGTCAGGCCGTAGCGGACCGCCAGACGCGGGTTGAAGGTGCGGCGGGCCTGGGTCTGGTCGGTGAAGACGTAGCTCTCCGCGCGCAGGCCCGGCACCAGCAGCAGGCGCGGCACGGGGCGCCAGCGCGCCTCCACCCAGGTGGAGGGGAAGTACTGGAGGAAGTCGCCGTCCGCGGTGAGCACGTCATCGGTGACGGTGGGCGTCGGCGGCTCGCCCTCGCGGGAGAGGCCCTGGATGCGCGCGGTGACGCGGGCGAAGTTGCTCACCACGTCGATGCCGCCCGCCAGCGTGAGCGCCTCCCCGAAGGCGTACTCCACGGTGGAGCGCAGGTTCAGGTCCGTGGAGGCGATGCGCAGGCCACGGTCGCCGATGCCGAACTGGACCAGCGTGTTGCCCACCAGGCCGTGCGTGTCCAGGGTGAGCGCGTCCGCGCGGTACTGGTGCCGCAGGCGCAGTTGGTTGAAGCCAGTGGTGACGTTCAGCCCACCGGTGACGGTGGGGTCGTCATCCGCGGGCCGGTCAAAGACGAGCCCCAGCCTGTCTCTGGAGGTGAGTCCCTGCAGCGTGAAGGTGTGGCGCGACTTCGGCTTCCACACCAGCTTGAGCTGCGCGTCGTAGTAACGCGGCGCCACCTGGAGGCTGGGGCCGTTGTCGCCCTGTGGCACCAGGCCCAGCACCAGGTCGATGTACGAACGCCGTCCCGCCACCGCGAAGCTCAGCGTGTCGGTGATGGGCCCCTCCACCACCGCGTTGGATTCGATGAGGCTGACGCCCACGGTGGCGTGCAGCCGGTCCGTGCGCGGCTCGCGGCTGCGCACGTTGATGACGCCGCCGGTGATGTCTCCGTAGTACGCGGAGAAGTTGCCGGGCAGGTAGTCCACCGCCTCCAGCAGCTCCGAGTTGTAGACGGAGGTGAGGCCTCCGAAGTGATAGAGCAGCGGAATCCGCTGGCCGTCGAGGAAGACGCCGGACTCCTGCGGGCCCGTGCCGCGGATGACGAGCTGGCCACCATTGAAGGCGGGGCGCGCCACGCCGGGCAGGTTCTGCACCACCTTCAGCGTGTCACCCTGGGTGCCGGGGACGCGCTGCACCTCGGCCAGTTGGAGCGTGGTCTGCGTCACTTCCTTGCGCTCGCGCTCGCTGCGCACCACCGTCTCGAACGCGCCGAAGATGCGCTTGCGCACGTAGTACGTGGCGCGCGTCTCCTGACCTTCCGTGAAGGTCTCCTCGGTGCGGAAGCGCTCGTAGCCGCTCTGCACCACCAGCACCTCATATGTGCCCAGCGGGATGCCGCGGAAGGAGAAGCGGCCTTCCTCGTCGGTGACGGTGGAGCGCTCCAGCGCGGGCAGCACCACCTCCGCGCCCAGGAGCGCGTCCCGCGTGCCCCGCTCCAGCGCCCGGCCGCTGAAGTTCACGGGAGCCTCGGGCTCCACGGCGGCGGCGTCCTCCCCTTCCGGCGGCGGCGGTGGACGGAAGACGAACTGGTAGGCGTATTCGATGCGCACCGGCGCGGGGACATCGTCCACCTCGGCGGGCTCGAACTGGAACTGGCGGACCGCCTCCACGGCGGCCTCGTCGAAGCCGTGGCCGGCGGGCTGGGACACCTCGACGTTGGAGACGGCGCCCGTCTCCGAGATGTCGACCCACATCACCACCGTGCCCTCGAGCTGCTGGGCAGCGGCTTCCGGTGGATAGATTGCCTCCACCTGGCGCACCAGCGCGGGGGGCTTCGTCAGCACGCCCTGGGGCGCGCCGGCGTCGGCATCCGTGACGCCCGCGTCCTGCTGAGCGGCGGCGCCAGTGGCGGCGAGGAGGCAGAGGACGGCGAGAAGGATTTTCATGAGGGGCGCGGGACTCCCGCGCCCCTCCTAGTGCGGCGCCTACTTCGGCGCGAGCACGATTTCGATGCGGCGGTTCAGACTGCGATTCTCCGCCGAATCGTTGGCCGCGATGGGCTGGTACTGCCCGTAGCCCGCAGCGGAGAGGAACGTCGGGTCCACGCCAGCGTTCTGGAGTGAACGGACCACCGCCATGGCGCGCGCCAGGCTCAGCTCCCAGTTGGACGGGAACTGACCGCCGCCAGTCGGGACGTCGTCCGTGTGGCCTTCCACGCGGATGATCTTCCCCTGCACCGTCTTGAGCGCGTCGGCGATCTTCTTCAGCGCCTCCTCGCCTTCCTTGCCGACCCGGGCGGAGCCGGAGGCGAAGAGAATCTTGTCCTTGAGCTGGACGGTCATCTTGCCCTTGAGCTCGGACAGCTCAATCTTGCCGTCGGAAATCTCCTGCTTGAGGCTCTGGGCCAGGTTCTCGTACTCGGAGCTGCGCTTCTCCAGCTCCTCCTTCGCCTGGGCCAGCTTCTTCGTGTTGCGCGCCAGCTCGTCGTTGAGGGCGGCCAGCTGAGAGTTCTTCTCCTCCAGCGCGCGACGCTCCGCGGCGCCCGCGGTGAGGCGGGACTCAGCGGTGCCCAGGCGGGTGTTCAGCGCCTCCCGCTCCTGCTCCAGCTCGGCGATCTTCTCTTCCAGCGCCTTCACCTTGGCTTCGGCGGCCTCGCGAGCGCCCTTCTCGTCGTTGAGGCCCTTGGCGAAGTTCTCCGCCTCGAGCGCCTTGGCGTCGAACTTCCCCTGCGAAACGCAGCCCGTGGTGGAGAGCGCGACGAGTGCAGCCAGAACCAGCGGTTTCCGCATATGTACGTGTCCTCCTGACACCTGTGAATGAAGCGCCAGCCTATCGCTGGTGGTGCTCTGGGTCAGGAAGAACCTCGCACATATTTTGAGCTGAAACGAATGAATGGCTGACGGACAGCCCCGTGTGTCAGTCAGCGCGGAAAAATAGGATGAGAGTCGAGCCAGACGGAGAAGAGTGCGTCCGCGAAGTGCTTGCCGGGGATGAAGACGCCACCGGAGGCATCTCCTCCGACTTCGAGCCCGACGCCCGGGGTGTAGGTGATGACGAGGTCCTCGCCCTTCTGCACGTCCTTCAGCGACGCGAGCATGATGCTCAGGTGGTTCGCCAGCGGCCCCCGACGCAGGGCGGGGCTGTGCTCCAACCCGTCCCGGAAGCTGCCCACGAGCTGGTCCCGGGAGATGTTGCGCAGGAAGTGGAAGTGGAGCCGCTTCACGGAGTTGGAGTTGATGGCCTCGTCCGTGGAGCGTGGCCGGTCCTCCATGTAGAGGCTCCAGACGTAGACCTTGAAGAAGAGTTGCTTGTGCAGCTCCATGTGGGCGAGTTCGACGGTGCGCCCCTTGAGGTTCAGCGACACCGGCATGTGCACGCCGCCGACCTGCTTCTGTCCCGCCTGCGCGGCGCCCGCGACGAGCAGCATGCCCGCCACGAGACACCGCAGATTCCCACCCCACGCTTGAGTTCGCATGCGCCCGCCCCCCGACCCCAGACCCCACTGAATCCGACAGGACATACGCTGCACACGCTCCCGGGCACCGCCAACGCCCGGAAGGGCAACGCTGTACGGCAGTGGACGGCGACAGGTCCTGGAGGATCAACGTCGGGCAATCAACCGCGGCGCTTCAGCGGATGGAGAGCTCCTGGAAGTGGATGCCTTCCAGCCTCAGCCGGCGCACCGCCTCCATGAAACGCTCGGTCCCCACAAGCACCGTCGCGTAGTTGCCCAGGCGGAACACGTCACGGTCCATGGGGAGAGAGGCGCCATCGAGGATGGGCTCGTCTGGCAACTGGAGCCCACGCCGGCCACAGGTCGCGCACGCCAGCGGGAGGTCGGGAGGAAGACACTGCGGGTGCAGCAGACCGCCCGGTTCGAGCTGGAGTTCCAACATCTCCGGTGGGTGCTTCTGTCGGAACCGCAGCTCCGCTCGAACCCCCATGAGCCCGCGCACGCCTTCCGCCTGGAGCTGCTCCATCGTGTCCCGGCGCAGCAGCAGCAAGTAGCTTCCCTGCCAGCTCAGTGGCCCCAGGTCCCCCTGTGCCGTGCCCACCAGCGGCCCGAACCGCGTCCCAGGAGGCAACGTCGCGGCCGGTGGCGCCAATGGCCGCACCAGCTCGCGAAGCCGCGCGAACTCGGCGAAGGGCGCTGACCGAGCCTTGAGGAAGAGGTCCTGCTCATGCAGCCCGGACAAGTCCACGGAGGGGTACATGTGCCCTGAGGAACTCCAGGTCGCTCCGCAACCCGGGCACTTCGCCAGACCCGGCAAGCGCCACCTGTGCGCGGCGTTGAAGTCCCCGTGATGACGGGAAGTCGCAACCCGGTCCTCTTGCAGCCAGAAGTAACGGGGCATGCGTCCTCACGTTCCTGGACGAGAATAGTAGGGCCGCAGTGGGCCGCCCAGGAGCTGGAATCGGTAGATGAGTTCCCCGGCGTGCCTGAAGACCTCCTCGGGCGTGGACTCCTCGTTACGGAGGCGGAACTCACGCCACGCCTGGTTCCACGCTCCACCGCGAGCGCCACCCCCGTGAATCCGTTGGTGAAGGTCCCGAGGAATCGGCAGGGTGTAGTCGTGGATCTTGATGCCCTTCCCCTCGAACCACTCCGCCAGGTCCCGGGCCTGCGGGAAGATGTGGTGCTTCTCCCAGCGCCCAGGCGTCAGCTGATGTGAAGGCGGTACGACTCGCGCTGGAGCGCCGCTCCAGTTCGGGAAGACCATGACGGCGCCGCGCGGCAGGTGCTGCCCCCCGCCCCAGTTCCTGCGAGGCCCCCTGCCGGGAGTCGCCGCGGCCGCGGGTGGACGTGCGGGCGGGAAGCGCGCCAGCGCCACGTCACCGGGCAGGTCCTCACAACGATAGAAGCCGCAGGCCTCGCCCAGGCACAGCAGGGAGACACATTGGTCCTCACGTGGCTCGAAGCACTCCACTTCCGCGTGGTCCCATGCCTGCTGCATGGAAGACCTGACCGCCGTGCCACAGCCCAACAAAGAAGCAGCGAACACCCCAAGCCAGACAAGCTGGCGGAACCGCGGACCGGTCATGACTCCCCCCTGGTCTTCAACGAATACCAGGAGGCAATGACACACACCTCAGACGGCCCCGGTCCGCCGAGGGGGAATGCTGCTCAGCGGCTCACTGCGCCGGGGTGCGCTCCAGCAAGGCGCCGGCCCACGTCAGGCCGCTGCCCACGACGCTCAGCACCACCGCGTCTCCCACGGCGGGGTCGTCCCAGTGCTCGCTCAGGACGCCAGGCGCGCCTGCGGCGCCGGTGTTCCCCCGGGTGTGCACATTGAAGAAGTGCCGCGCGTCCGGCACCTCACACCGCCGCTGCACGGCCTCCAGCATGCGCAGGTTGGCCTGGTGCCCGATGAAGGAGACCGCCCCCGCGCCCTTGTCCGGGTGACGGTCCATGAAGCGCGCGCGCAGGGCCTGGAACGTCTCCCCCGCGCGGCGGATGGCGAACTTCTGCACCTCGCCGCCGTTCTGGGTGAAGTGCCCCATGCGCGGCACGCGCACCTTGTCCGCGCCCGAGGGGTCTCCGGCCAGCAGCGTCTCCGTGAGCTGCCAGCGTCCCGGCACGCGCGGCGACAGGATGGCCGCGGACGCGCCGTCTCCCCACAGCACCGCGCTGGAGCGGTCCGTGTAGTCCACCACACGCGTGGAGTTGTCCATGTTGACCACCAGCACGTAGTCCGGCAGTCGCTCCGGCCGCATGCCCGCCAGGAAGTGCAGCTGCATGCAGAAGGACGAGCAAGCGCTCTGCAGGTCCACCGCCGGCGCCTGGATGTTCAGCAGCTGTGCCACCCGGTTGGACTCGGCGGGAATGCACTCGTCGGGACTGCATCCGCCCGCCACCACCAGCCCGATGTCGGACGGCTTCAGCCCCGCGCGCTCCAGCGCCATCAGCGCCGCGCGGCGTCCCGTCTCCGCGTTGCTGAAGAGCGCCGCCTCCTGCGCCGCGCGCACGTCGCGGTTGCGCGTCTCCCGCAGGTAGTCCAGCGGCAGCACCGTGTGCCGCGTGCGGATGCCCACGCGGTCCACGATCCACGCATCGCTGGTCTCCAGCCCCAGCTCCTCGAAGAAGGCGTTGGTCAGAAGGTTGGGAGGATGGAAGTGGCCGAGCGCGTGCAGGTACATTCAGAACCCTCTAACCGCGCAGCCTCCCAAAACTCTGTCAGCCGTCTGTCACGCCGCCGCGCCTTCGCGCACAGCGGACGACCTGCCGGGCCATCCGCCTAACGCGCGGCGTCAGTCTTCCGGCCCGTGAGCCGCAGCCGCATCGCGCCCTCGCCGCGCGCCTCGAAGCCCTGCTCGACGGCGTCGTCGGTCAGCTCCACCTTCACCGGCCCGGACAAGGTGAGCTCCAGCAACTGGATGCCCTCTGCGAGGACGGACATCTGCCCCTGCAGCGGAATGGTCAACAGGAACGGCGCATTGATTTCCTGGCGCAACACCGTCATCGCCACGTCGAAGATGCCCACGGCGCCGCGCGGGTCCTGACGCACTTCGACCAACCGTGCGCGTGCCTGGGTGACGCGGGTGTCATCGCCCTGTTCGTCCACGATTTGCTTCGCGAGCGCATCGGAGAAGCCGTCCAGGGTGGCGCCCACCGCCAGCGGCTTCTTCGGGAAGGCGGCCTCCAGCCGGTCGGGCATGCCGAGCTCCGGCAGGTGCTTCGACACCTCGTCCTCCTCCTCCTTGGGCACCGGCTTGCCCGCCGCGTTCGTGATGACCACGCGCTCCTTCTTCCACTCCGCCAGGTACGTCTTCCGGCTGACGGGGCTCACCTTGCGCTGGCCCTCGCCCTGCTCCTCGGCCACCTCGCCCACGTCGCCGAATGCCATCTTCACCTTGGAGACGACCTTCCCCTTCGCGGCCAGCACCGTCACCGTGTGGCGGCTGGACGAGGTCACCGACATCGCCACCGACATCGGCTTGTCCATGTCCGAAGCGCGCAGGTCGAGCGCCAGCCGCATGTCCACGGCGTTGTCCAATTCCTCCTGGTCCCCCACGCGGGCGTTCACCTGCTTGAACTGGATGGTCGGCGCCTTCACCTCGGCCGCGGGCGCTGCCGGCGCCGTGGCATGGGCGGCGAGCGGCACGAGCGAGAGCCCCAGGGAGACGACGAACGGATACACGCAGTGCATGTGCTGCCCTCCTGGGACGGCATCCTTTCACGGGCCTCTCGCACGTGTGCCGCTGAAATCGTGCAGTCCGCCAGGAAGCCCATCGTCTGAACCCAGACGGATGGAAGCGCGACCCGCGCCGCCGGGCGGACGGCCCTCCACCGCGCGCTACAGTTCCGCGAATGAGCGCCGCCCCGGGTCCCCAGGTCCACTTCCGCACCTGCAACCTGTGCGAGGCCATGTGCGGCCTGCGCATCGAGCTGGACGCCGGACGCATCACCTCCATCCGAGGTGACGCGGAGGACCCCTTCAGCAGGGGCCACGTCTGTCCCAAGGCCCTGGCGCTGGAGGACCTGCACCAGGACCCGGACCGGCTGCGCGGCCCCATGCGCCGCACCGCCAGCGGCTGGGAGCCCGTCTCCTGGGACGACGCATTGGATGAGACCGCGCGCCGTCTGCATGCCATCCAGCGGGAGCACGGCCGTGACGCGGTGGGCTCGTACCTGGGCAACCCCAACGTCCACAACCTGGGCAACATGCTGTTCGGTCCGGAGCTGCTGCGCACGCTGCGCTCGCGCAACCGCTTCTCCGCGACGTCCGTGGACCAGTTGCCGCACCAGCTCACCGCCTACCTCATGTTCGGCCACCAGTTGATGGTGCCGATTCCCGACATCGACCACACCGGCTACATGCTCGTGCTGGGCGCCAATCCCTTGGCGTCCAATGGCAGCTTGATGACGGCGCCCGACGTGCGCGCCCGCCTGCGTGCCATCCAGCAGCGCGGCGGCCGCATCGTGGTGATGGACCCGCGCCGCACGGAGACGGCGGCCATCGCCGACACGCACGTCTTCATCCGGCCGGGCACCGATGCGCTCGCGCTGCTCGCCCTGCTGCACGTGGCGGTGGTGGAGCACGCGCCACGCCTGGGGCCGCTGGATGCCTTCACCGACGGCCTGGAGACCGTGTGCGCGCTGGCCCGGGACTTTCCTCCGGAGAAAGTCGCCCCGCACACGGGTGTGCCCGCGCACACCCTGCGCCGCATCGCCCGGGACTTCCTCTCCGCGCGAGCCGCCGTGTGTTACGGCCGCATGGGGGTGTCCACCCAGGCCTTCGGCGCGCTCTGCCAATGGCTCATCACCGTGCTCAACGTGGTGAGCGGCAACCTGGACCGGCGTGGCGGCGCCATGTTCACCCTGCCCGCGTTCGACGTCGTCGGAGGTCCACGGGCCCTGGCCGTGGGCCGCGGCGGCTTCGGCCGCTGGAAGAGCCGCGTGCGAGGGCTTCCGGAGTTCGCGGGGGAGTTGCCCACGGCGGCGATGGCGGAGGAGATGCTCACGCCGGGCCCAGGCCGCGTCCGCGCGCTGCTCACCGTCGCGGGCAACCCCGCGCTGTCCACGCCTGATGGCGCTCGGATGGAACAGGCGCTCGCGGGCCTGGACTTCATGGTGAGCATCGACCCGTACCTCAACGAGACGACGCGCCACGCGCACCTCATCCTCCCGCCGGTGTCACCGCTGGAGCGCAGCCACTACGACATCGCCTTCCACGCGCTGGCGGTGCGCAACACCGCGAAGTACTCGCCCGCCCTCTTCGAGCCCGGGCCGGGCAGCCGCCAGGACTGGCAGATTCTGCTCGCCCTCCAGCACCGGCTGCTGACGCTGCGCAAGGGCCGCCTCTCCGTGCGCGCCACGCTCAAGTACCAGGCCCTGTCCCGTCTGGGTCCGGAGCGGGTGCTGGACCTGGGCCTGCGGCTGGGGCCCTACGGCGCGCGCCTCCACCCGGCGAAGCAGGGCCTCACCCTGGAGACGCTGCGCCAGTCGCCCCACGGCATCGACCTGGGACCGCTCCAGTCCTGCCTGCCCCGGCGTCTCCAGACGAAGGACCGCCGCATCCACCTGGCGCCGGAGTTGCTGGTGGCGGACGTGCGACGCCTGCAAGCAGCCTTCCCCCAGGACGCCGTCCCTGAGCAGCACAGTGGCGAGCTGCTGCTCATCGGCCGGCGGCACCTGCGCGACAACAACTCCTGGATGCACAACGTACCGGGCCTGCTGAAGGGCAAGCCGCGCTGCACGTTGATGATGCATCCGGAGGACGCGGCCCGGCGGGCGCTCGCCGACGGCATGGAGGCCACCGTCACCTCTCGCGTGGGCACGGTGACGGTGCCCATCCACGTGACGGACGAGGTGATGCCCGGCGTGGTGAGCCTGCCCCACGGGTACGGACATGGCCGCCAGGGCACCCGGCTCGCCGTGGCAACCGCCCACGCGGGCGCCAGCCACAACGACCTCACGGACGCGCAGGCCGTGGATGCGCTCTGCGGCAACGCCGCCTTCAGCGGCACGCCGGTGCGGGTGCTACGGGCAGCGGCGCCCGAATCCGCCACACCAGCGGGATGAGCGCTCCCACCAGCACGAACAGCAGCTGCACCAGATGCCCCAGCAGCGCCACCGACATGGCGCGCGCGGCCGTGGTGTCCAGCACGCCCGCCGCCAGCGCGAAGGCGCCATCACTCACACCCACCTGTCCCGGCACCAGCGAGCCCACCGCCAGCGCGCACAGGTAGAGGCCCTGGGCGAAGAACGCCTGCACCAGTGAGGTGTCGATGCCCACCGCGTAGGTCAGCACGCCGTACTGCGCCACCTGGAACAGCCGGCTGCACAGGAATGCCAGCATGGGCGACCACGGCAGCAACGGGCCACACCGCGCCGAGGCCTTGAACTGCTCCGCATGGAGCGCCCAGCGGCTGAAGCGGCACACCAGCCACGCACCGGGCCGCTTCGCGCGCATGCACGCGCGCACGCCCACCGACAGCAGCACCAGCAACACGCCATGCGCCAGCATGAGCATGGTGAAGAGGGACATGCCCGTCAGCAGGTAGGACGCCAGGGCGCAGGGGAACGAGATGAAGCCTCCCGCCGCCAGGGACGCCGCTTGCGAGGTCGCCGCCGCCGCGGTGGCGGTTCCTCCGCCCATGTAGGGACTCAGCAGGGCCGCCTTGGTGGCCTCCGCCGCGGCGCGGCCCGCCGGAGCCATGCTGGACACCGCGGTACCGATGAGCTGCGCGCGGGCCAGGACGCGCCAGGGCACGCGCCCCGCTCCCGGGCCATAGGCACGCCGCGTGGCCAGTCCGTCCATGCACTGCCGCCCCAGCTCCAGCAGCACCACCCACGGCAGCCAGGGCGCCGCGCTGGCCAACACGGCGCCCAGCTCGCGGGGCCCGGCCTTGTGGACCAGCAACGCCAGTGTGCCCACACCCGCCAGCGCGAAGACGGGCCGAAGCCCCACCACCATCCACCGCTTCAGGACCCGCTGCGGCGCCGCTGCTCCCACAGCGCCTGCTGGCGGGGCCAGGGACAACTCCCCGTGCGCGTTGCTCACCATCGACCTCCTCGCCGTCCCGTTGCCCGCAACGGAAAGTGGGCAGCGTGGACGCGACTGGCGAGCCCCGTCTGTCCGCCTGTCCCCGCCCATGCGGAGCCCGCGTCCATCGGTGGACAGGTGCCTCGCCCCCGGAAGACAAGGCGGTGGGGCACGGCGACTGCTTGGATGCTCGGCGCGCCCCTCGAAGGCCGCTAGGGTGCGACCCACACGCCTACACGAAGCATGGAGCGTCCCATGAAAGCAGTGCGGTTCTCAGCCTTCGGACAGCCACTGAAGGTGGTGGAAGTCGTGGAGCAGCCGGACGTGGCGCTGAAGCCGGGTGAGGCCCGGGTTGAAGTGCTGGCCACGCCCATCAATCCCTCCGACATCCTCACGCTCAGCGGCCAGTACGGACAGCTCCCGAAGCTCCCCGCGGTGCCCGGCAACGAAGGCGTCGGCCGCGTCGTCGAGGTCCAGGACTCCAGCGCCGTGAAGGTGGGTGACGTCGTATTCCTCCCGCTGGGCGCGGGCACCTGGTGCACCCAATTGGTCGCTCCCGCGGACTCGCTCCTGCGGGTGCCGCCGGGAACCGACCTGCGGCAAGCCGCCATGCTGTTCATCAATCCTCCGACCGCGGACCTGCTGCTGCGGGACTTCGTCGCGCTGCAGCCCGGCGAGTGGGTGATACAGAACGCCGCCAACTCGGCGGTGGGCCGCTCCATCATCACCCTGGCGAAGCAGGCTGGCTGCAAGACGCTGAACGTGGTGCGGCGTGAAGAGCTGGCGCCGGAGCTCACCGCGCTGGGCGCGGACGCCGTGCTGCTGGACTCGGATGACCTGCCGGAGCGCGTGCGCGAGGTGACGGGTGGCGCCAAGGTCCGGCTGGCCATCGACGCCGTCGGCGGTGAGTCCACCCAGCGCCTGGGTGACGCGCTCGCGCGCGGCGGCGTGGTGGTGAACTACGGCGTGATGAGCGGAAAAGGCCCTCGGTTGTCAGCCGCCGCCACCATCTTCAAGGACATCACCCTGCGCGGCTTCTGGCTGGTGACGTGGATGAAGAAGACGCCGCGCGAGGAGCAGGGCGCCCTTTTCGCCCGGCTCGCGAAGCAGGTGGCGGAGGGCACACTCCACGTTCCGGTGGAGGGAACCTTCCCCCTGGAGTCCATCCAGGAGGCCCTGACGCGCGCCATGGAAGGTGGGCGCGCCGGCAAGGTGCTCCTCACGCCCAACGGCCCACTCTGAGGCGCTGAGCGCCGCCGCTCCGTCAGCCCCAAGGCCCCTGGAACAACTCCCCGAAGCGCAGGGTCAGCTCCCGGCGCCGCATCAGCAGCGTCCCCCACGCGGTGGCCTCCGACGTCCAGGTGGCCACCGACAGTCCGTGCGCCTCGAACACCGCCATCACGTCGTTGTTCACGCTCAAGACCTTCAACAGCCGCGTGTAGTCCAGCAGCGTGCGCAGCCGGGCCTCCGGGAAGCACACCTCCAGGTCGAGCGGCTGCACTGGCCCACGCGGATTCAACAGCACCAGCGGCGTGCGCAGCGGCGCGACCTCCACGTCATGCGTGAGCCGTGGCGCATCCACCTGACATGCCATCAACTCCCGCTGGCGCGCCAGGTCCCGCTGGCGGGACGCCTCCACCATGCGCCGGAGCTCCGCCTCGCGCGCCTGGTCCTCCCGCTGCCGCTTCCGCTCGAGGTGCTCCCGAATCAACCGGACATCGACCTCGATGTCCTCCAGGAAATCGCGGGAGTGGCTCCGCTCGCTCGACGCAGGTGACGCGGCGACGACACGCTCCCGGAAGCCGGGGAACCAGGCCAGGAAGCGCTCCGCGTCCGGGTCGAGCGCGTCGACGCCCTGCCTCACGGTCCCCGACAACACCGCCGCCGCGCATGACACCGCGAGCGAGGTGGCACGCGGCCACGCATCCACCCGGAGCTCCGCCGCCTTCCACACCGGTTCGAGGCGGCGCGACAGGTCCTCCAGGGGTGACTGACGGACCAGCGCATCCACACGCTCCGGCAGTTGCTCCGGGTCCTCCACCGGCCACCACGTCTGGAAGCACACCACCGCGTCGGGCTCCGCCGCCTGTTGCCGTTCCCAGAGTGCCGCCCTCCACGGCGTGAAGGCGGCCAACAAGTCTGTGCGCTCGTCCGGGTGCTGCTGGAAACGCCGCCACACGGCGTCGAAGAACACGGCCTGCTGACGGTCGCCATTCCACCCGCGCACCACCTTCGCCAGCGGCGCCAGCAGGCGTTCGCGGCCCTCCCCCGTCCAGAGCGCCATCAGCAAACGCGCGCCCTGGCCGGGAGCGAGCGCATCGCCCCACCGCAGCCGTGAGGGCAGTGACAGCACCGCCTCCAGCAACGGCTCCGTGCACGGCGCCTCGCGACTCCACGTGTGCAACCGGAGTGCATCCGCCTCGTCAGCGAGCGTGAGGAACTGGGAGAAGGCCGCGTCCTGGAAGCGGCTGGCGCGAAGCGATGGTGGCTCTCGCGCCAGGGACTCAGACACCGCGGAGACGAAGGCGCGCGTCTCCACCATGCGGTCCGCGTCCCGCGCGGCGGCGGCCCACTCGAGGAAACGAAGCGCATCCGCCGCGGGGAGCCGCGCCAGCCGCGCGAGCGCCCAGTCCACCCACAACGCCCGTTCCTCCGGCGGCAACTCCGCGAAAGGCCGGCCACGGGCCCAGCCATGCAGCGCCTCCGCCAGTCCACCCTCCACCCGGTCCGACACGGCGAGCAACGCACTCAGCGCCCCCGGAGGCGCCTGCGTGGGCAACCGCCGCAACACATCGAGCGCGAAGTCCGCGTCTCCCCGCGACGCCATCCGCTCCAGCAACCTCACGGAGCCCCGCGACGCCAACGCTCGACGCGCCTCCGCGGCCCGCGCCAGGTCCGTGGACTCCACGGCCGCGAGGAGGCCGTCCTCGTCCTGCAAGCAGAGCGCGCATTCGAAGCGCACGTCCGCGTCCGGATGGTGCAGGCCCTCACGCAACGCGAGCAGCAGGTCCACGTCCGTCGCCTGCCCTGTGGCCCGCATCCACGCCAGGGCGGCGCGCGCCCCCTGCTCCGGAAACCGGGCGAAGGCGGCGCGAGCGAGCCGCGCGATGCGCTCGGTGGCCACCTGGGACCCGCGCGCGCGTGGCCACACCCGCCACCGGGTGAGCGCCAGCGCCGCCTCGCAGCCGAAGCGGCCGTCATCCTCCAGACACGTCAGCACCGTGTCGAGCGCCGCGTGCGAAGGCGTCCCTTCGTGGACGTCCACCAACGCGGCGAGCCACCGCGGCTCCAGCGCGGGAACGGCGGTGTGCAGCCCCTCCTCCGGCTCGGCGGCGGGCTCCTCCTCGGGCACGTGCCAGGGAAGCCGCTGGGCCCACCGGTCCTCGACCTCCTCCTCGAAGCCCCGGAGCAACAACGCCTGCTCGTAGCGCCGCACGTCGACGAGCAGGCGCCGCACATGGGCCCACATCCTCGCGTAGCGCGACTCCAACCGCTCCGCCATGGAGGTGGGGAGGAGCAACACCCGGTCCGCCAGCGCATACCGGTCCACCCCCGCGTGCACGAGCATCCGCGCGGCGCCATACCGCTCCGGAGGAACCGGGCCGCAGTCGCACCGAGGGCACAGGAGGCCCGGCTCGTGGAAGCGCGTGCAGGCCGGGCAGCGGACCTGCGCCCCTCGGCGGGCACCATTCTCCAGCGGGGGATGCATGCGACTTCTCTACACCGACTGGGGCCACTGCGCCCCACCCCTCAACCGTCGCGACGCAATGATGCGGCAAAGCTACACGGCATCCGCGAATCATTCGCCATGCCATGGCGCGGCTGTAACGCAAAATGTTTCAATTCCTCTCAACCTCCGCGCGGACCTGGGCGGCGCTCACTCCATCTGTTGCAACCAGTAGCTCTCACCCAAGGAGAAACACCCCATGAAGCAGACCCTTGCTGTCCTGGCGGCGCTCGCCGTATCGACCCTGGTGGCCTGTGGTGGCGTTGAAGCCGTGGAGCCGCGGGAGGAGTTGGGGCAGGAGTCGAGCGCCCTCGTCTCCTGCTCGACGGAGTGCGCGACGGGCCCGTCGCTCTCGTGTTGGGGCACGACCTGCTCCGCGTCCAACGACCACTACGTCCAGTGTGACGGCAACTACCAGTACTGCCCCACCACGCCCCCGCCGCCGCTCGACTGCAGCCTGTCGCGAGAGGCGTGCGTGAACGTCCTCGGCCTCGCATGCTCCCCCAGCGGCTCCACGCGGAAGTGCTGCATCGAAGACATGCCCATCGGCAACTGCCAGTGCATGCACAACGGCCAGTGGACGTGCACCGTCCCGGTCGAAGACCCGTAGACCCATCCCGCGACCCGACAGACACGTGGAAGCCCAGGGAGCGGGCGTGCCCGACGCGCCCGCTCCTCCTTTCTTCGCGCCAGACGCTCCCAGCACACGCCATGGGTTGAGCGCGCCGAAGGAAGCTGAAGGATGGCTCAGGTAGCGAATCCGCTATTTACGTAAAAATCTGGCTATCCATTGACACGCTGTCCATTGCTCGATATTTGTGATTCGCCACGAATGGGGGACCGTATCGAGCATCCTCAGGAATGCTCAGCGGCGTGGCTGCCCAGAACCCACACATCGTCACAACTGCGCTGGAGACCTCTCCACGAACAGCGGCCCCCTCCTTCCGGGCCGCCGGTCAGGATTCGTACGCTCGTATCCGCGGCTCGAGTGGCGCGGAGGGTGGGACGCGTCTGTCCGGCGGACGGAAGTGCCCGCCAGACGCGCACCAGGAAGCCACCGTCATGGACCCAACCCGCAATGCCTTTCCCGAGAAGAACCGCAATCTCGCCGTGGGCTCCGCCCGGCTCCAGGAAGTCCAGAAGGCGGTCCATTACTACGTGGACAACCATCACTGTGACGTCATTGGGCGGGTGTTTCACGGGATGCCAGGCCGGGAGGCGCGCGTCAGCTTCAGTCCGACGCGCCGGGATGTGAGGCTGAGCGCGGAGGGGCCTCGGGACGTCCTCCACTTCGGCTCCTACAACTACTCCGGGCTGAACGGGCACCCACGCGTGGTGGCCGCGGCGGAGGCGGCGCTGCGCCGCTACGGGACGACGGTCAGCGGCGTGCGTCTGCTCAACGGGACGTGTGAGTTGCACCTGGAGCTGGAGCGCGCGCTGGCGGAGTTCCTGGGCTTCGAGGACTGCGTCACCTACAGCAGCGGCTACGCGGCGAACCTGTCCGTGCTGTCCGCGCTGTGTGGCGAGGGCGACGTGGTGCTGTCGGACATGCTCAACCACCAGTCCATCATCGACGGGCTGAAGCTGTCCGGCGCGGACATCCGCACCTACCGGCACAAGAGCCTGCGCAGCATCGAGTCCACGCTGAAGAAGCTGCCGTACGAGCAGCGCAAGTTCATCATCACCGACGGCGTCTTCAGCATGGACGGCGACGTGGCGGACCTGCCGGGCATCGTGGCGCTGGCGGAGAGCTACAACGCCTTCATCCTCGTGGATGACGCACACGCCACCGCCGCCATGGGGCCCAACGGCCGTGGCACCCCGGCCTACTTCGGACTCCAGTCGCAGGTGGACGTGCTCACCGGCAGCCTCAGCAAGGGCCTGCCGGGCATCGGCGGGTTCGCCGCCGGTTCCAAGGCCACCATCGACCTGCTGCGCTTCGGCTCCAACGGCTACATCTTCTCCGCCTCGCTGCCGCCGCCCATCGCCGCGGGGCTGCTGGAGGGCATCCGCATCCTCCAGGAGCAGCCCGAGCTCCAGGAGCGCCTGCACCACAACGAGAACTACCTGCGCGCCGGCATCCGCTCCATGGGCCTGGACTGCATGAACAGCGAGTCCCCCATCATCCCCATCCTGATGCCCGCCTACGAGAAGACGTTCGAGCTGACGCGTCTGCTCCACCTGGAGGGCATCTACGTCAACCCGGTGGGCTACCCCGCCGTGAGCAAGAACCGCACGCGCCTGCGCATCAACGTCAGCGCCAACCTCACCCAGGCGGACCTGGACCGCTTCCTGGACGCGCTGGACCGATGCAGCCGCAAACTCAACCTCCAGGACACGCCGCCGCTCCAGCAGACCGGCACCTGAGCCGGCGCCCTACGCCACCCACGCCACTGGAAGACCCGCCATGGACCTCAAGGAACAGCTCCTCTACGGCCTGCCCGTGTTCCTCGCTCCCATCCTCATCGAGCTGGTGGTGGGGCTCTTGCGGCGCAAGCCGGCCTACCGGCTCAATGACCTGCTCACCAATGTGACGATGAGCCTGCTCACCGTCCTGGGCAGCGTGGTCATCGCGGGCGCCACCTTCGTCTTCTACGGCTACGTCTACAAGCACCACGCCCTCTTCAGCCTGGCGAAGGACTCCGCGTGGACGTGGGTGGTGGCCTTCTTCGCCTACGACTTCTTCTATTACTGGGCGCACCGGATGCACCACACCATGGCGTGGATGTGGGGCGTCCACGTCGCCCACCACTCCGGCGAGGACATGAACTTCGGCCTCGCGGTGCGGCAGAGCGCGCTGGGTGAGCTGACCACGTGGCCCTTCTTCGTCCCCATGGCGCTGCTGGGCATCGCGCCGGAGGTGTTCCTGGGCATCACCGGCATCCAGCTCCTCTTCCAGTACGCCATCCACAACACCTACGTGCCGCCGCTGGGCTGGCTGGAGTACGTGCTCGTCACGCCCTCCCAGCACCGCGTCCACCACAGCCGCAACACGCCGTACATCGACAAGAACTACGGCAACATCCTCGTCGTCTGGGATTTGCTGTTCCGCACCTACCAGCCGGAGCTGAAGGACCAGCCTCCCGTCTACGGCCTGCGCAGCAGCCTGCGCTCGTGGAACCCTCTCACCGCGCACTTCCACTACTTCGTGGAGCTGTTCCAGAAGTCCGCCGCCTGCGCGCGGCTGGCCGACAAGGCGCTGTGCTTCATCAAGGGGCCGGACTGGAACCCGCCGTCGCTGCGCCAGGAGCGCTTCAGCGGCCCCCCGGATGGCGGCCCGTCCGCCACCTTCAAGAAGTACGACCCGCGCCTGCCCCTGCCCGTCACCGCCTACTGCGTGACACAGTTCTTCAGCCTGGCGGCCAGCATCCTGCTGCTGGCGTGGTACCTGGACACGCTCAGCCCCGTGGCCCGCGCCGTGACGCTGGGGCTGGTCCTCTTCGGTACCTGGAGCCTGGGCGCGCTGATGGACTCGCGCGCCTTCGCGTGGCGGCAGGAGTTCGCGCGGCTGGTGGGTATCGCACTGCTGGGTCCCGCCCTGGCGCTGATGGAGGGCGTGCCGCTGGTCAGCGCGCTCCCCATCCTGCTCCACCCCGTCCTCAGCGCCGCGTGGCTGCTGCGCTTCCGCGCCGCGTTCCACGAAGGCGCTGACACCTCCGCGCGAGACTCCAGCGCCCTGGCCGCCTGAAAGCCCCGCTCCCTGTTTCGACGTCCCCAACCCACCCGAAAGACATGACCGCGTCCGCACCCGTCACCGGAAGCGCTCCCGCCTTCCACACCTTCCCGCGCCCGCTCGACGTGCGTTGGGTCGGCTCCATCAACGACATCGGCCGGGAGGACTGGCACACCTGCTTCCCACCCACCGACGTGATGCAGTCCTTCGAGCTGCACCAGGCCACCGAGGCCGCCAGCATCGAGGATGTCCGGTTCCACTACCTGGTCCTCCGGAACGAGGGCGCGGTGGTGGCCATCGTCCCCTGCTTCCGCTTCCGGATGTCGCTGACGGTCATCGCCCCGGAGAATGTCAACAAGGTGGTGTCCCAGGTCCGCCGCGCGCTCCCGGACTTCCTCTTCCTGAATGCGTTCGTCATCGGCACGCCCATCGCCATCTGCAAGGACTTGCTGGGCATCCGCACGGACCTGCCGAAGGCGCGGCGTGACGACGTGCTGCGCGCCATCTCCCGCGAGGTGATTGCCCGCGCCCGGCACCTGAAGCTGGGCCTGGTCTTCATGAAGGAGTTCACCTCCCAGAAGCTGCCAGAGGTGAAGGACGTGCTGTCCCCGCGCTTCCACTTCGTGGAGAGCGCGGCCACCACCTACCTGTACCTGGGCGAGCCCGGGAAGAGCACCTTCAAGGACCGGCTGCGCAAGAAGTACCGCTCCCTGATGAACAACCGCATGGCCCGCGTCCAGGAGGCGGGCATGCGCTGGGAGACCGTCTCCGACTTCTCACGCTACGCCGCGCAGATGCACCCGCTGTACCTGCAGGTCCTCAACCGCTCGAAGATTCGCTTCGAGACGCTCAGCGTGGACTTCTTCGCCCAACTGCCCCAGCGCCTGGGCGACCGCGTCTTCGCGCTGCTGTGCTTCAAGGGCGAGCAGTTGGTGTCCTTCGAGCTGTTCCTCAAGGACGCGGAGTGGGTCCACCCCATCTACCTGGGCCTGGACTACAGCCTCCGCGACGAGGGCGCGCTGTACTTCAACAGCATCTACAAAATCGTGGAGGTGCTGGAGTCCCAGGGCAAGTCGGTGGTGCAGTTGGGCCAGACGAGCTACGCGGTGAAGGCCAGCATCGGCGCGGTGGTGGACCGGCTGTACCTGGCCGTGCACCACACCCACCCGGTGCTGGACCAGTTGCTGAAGCGCTTCGGCGCGGAGCTCTTCCCGCCCACGCCCCTGCCCCGCTCGCAGCGCGTGTTCCGGGACATGAAGGAGAACGACGACGGCCTGGCCCGCCATGGCATCCACTTCGAGCGGCTGGACGCGGAGGGCGACGAATGACGGCGAAGGCGGGCATCACCACGAAAGTCGTCCCTCGCATCCGGGACGTGCCCCAGGCGCTGTGGGACGACAAGGTGGCGCGGGGACACCCCTTCAAGAGCGCCGCGTTCCTCTCCTGCCTGGAGGACTCGTTCCCGGAGCGGAAGTTCGGCTACCTCATCGTGTCGCAAGGCGCGGACGTCGTCGGACTGGCGGTCATCACCGAGGAGCGCCTGGACTTGAGCCTGCTGCTGCCGGAGCAGGTGGGCACGCTGACCAGGGGCGTGCGCAAGGTACTGCCCGGCTTCCTGTCGCTGGGCCTGGGCATGGTGGGCACCTTCGAAACGGCGGAGCGGCACTGGTGGTACGACGCGCAACGCGTTTCCGAGCATGACTTCGCGCGGGCACTGCTCGCCGCTTGCGACGAGGTGTGTGGCAACGCCGCGCTGCTGCTGGTGCGCGACTTCATGGAGGCCCTGCCCGAGGACGTGCGCCTGGAGTCGTGGTTCCTCCAGCGGGGCTTCAAGCAGGTGGCCAACCACCCCATGGCCATGGTGACGCTGGACGGGCTGAGCAGCGAGGCCCACTTCCAGCGGCTGAAGAAGAAGTCGCGGCAGAACCTGCGCAAGAAGTTGAAGGACGCGGAGGCGCTGGGCTTCCAGGTGGAGCGGGTGCGGGACTTCCGCCCCCTCATCGACGAGTGCTACCCGCTCTACCTCCAGGTCCACGAGGGCGCGTCGGAGTTCAAGCGCAACCCGTTCCCTCGGGCCTTCTTCGAGACCATCGCGGAGCGGATGCCCACAACCAGCAGCTTCCTCACGCTGCGCGACTCGGCCGGGCACCTGATTGCCTTCATCCTCACGGGCACCGGGGGCGGCATCAACAACCCCTTCTGCATCGGCATGGACTACGCCCGGACGGAAGGCACGCCGGCCTACTACCTGATGATGTGGAAGGAAATCGAACACGCGGCCCGCACGGGATGCCGCGTGGTGGACCTGGGCCTCACCAGCTACTTCGTGAAGCAGACGGTGGGCGCGGAGCTGGAGGGCATGACGATGGCTGCCCGCATCCAGTCCGCGTGGCTGCGGCCCCTGCTCAATCCCCTGCTGCCCGCGCTGCTGAGCGAGAAGCAGCCGCAGGAGCGGCGGAAGTTCCGCGTCTCCACCTTCGACGACGACTCGCAGCCCCCCACTGACCAGGCCGCCTGACCATGCTCCGCTTCGCCTACGGCTGCATTCCCTCCGTCATGTCCCTGTACTTCGCCAACACCCTGGTGCGGCGAGCAGGGCGGACACCCGCGTGCATCCTCCTGTCCGCGGGGGGCCTGCGCTTCCAGAAGAAGCGCTACACCCCGGCCCAGGTGCTGCCTGTCTTCCTGAAGCAGTTTGGCCCGCGCTTCACCGGCTACAACGTGCTCGCCGGGCTGAGTGGCTCGCTGCCCTTCAGCATTCCCGCTTCGGGGTTGATGAGCTTCCAGGCGCTCTCCCAGGCGTATGGCATTCCGCTGGTCATCAGTGATGACTTCTCCGGAGCGGCCACGGTGAGCGAGCTCGAGCGGCACCGGGTGGAGTTGTTCCTCACCAGCATGTGCGATCAAATCATCCGGGAGCCGCTGCTCAGTCTGCCGCGCCATGGCTGTTTGAACATCCATCCATCGCTGCTGCCGGAGTTCCGCGGCGTGGACTCCGTCTTCCAGGCCATGCTGAACGGCGTGTCTGAGATTGGTACGACCCTCCACCGCACCACCGCCCGCATCGACGCGGGCGACGTACTGGCCCAGAGCGCGTTCACCCGCTCGGCCGCCGATTCCCACCTGGCGCTGACGGCGAAGGCGACCGCCGCGGGCATTGCCCTGCTCGAGCGGCACATGGAGGTGTTGGAGCGCGGAGAGACGCCGGACGCGCGCCCCATCGACGTGAGCCGGGCGCGCCATCCCTACCGCTCCTGGCCGGAACGGGAGGAGCTGCGCCGCTTCCACGCCCAGGGGAACACCTTCTGGCGGGCGTCGGACTTCCGCCGCCTCCTCGCCTTCGAGGACGTGCTGGCGGCATGACGCGGCGGAAACGACACGCCGGACGGGAGAGGCTCCCGCCCGGCGTGGGTGCTTCGGACTGCGGACTACTTGCCGCGGATGACGGACTCGCTGTGGATGGTCAGCGCGCTCGCGGCGGCCGTCAGGTCAATGGCCGAGAAGCTGGTGTACGGGTAGTGGCCATCGCCCAGCTCCTCGACGAACTCGACGTAGTCGCCGCTGACCTCGCGGCCGTCGAAGTTGAACGTGAAGGCTCCCGGCGTCGCGCTGCGGAAAGCCCACACGCAGGCGCCCGAGGGGATGGAGTCATTGAACCCGAAGGTCATGTGGTTGCGGAAGCCGATGTGGATGGGCGTGAAGCGGATGTGGATGTCGTACCAGGACGCGTCCATCGGGAACCAGAGACCGCGGTTGATGTGCCGGCCCTGGAACTGACCGCCGTTGTACACGTACACGCTGTAGGTCGAACCGCCCGGCGTGCCGGTGAACTGCGGATGGAACGTCACCTGGCCCGGCTCACTGCCGATGCCGACCTGGATGGTGCTGACCACCTGGTTGCCATCACGCGCCGCCAGGGCGAAGCCCTGTCCGGCCTTGGCGAGGTCCTGGAAGACGGCCTTCTGCTCCCACTGCGTCGCGGCGGCGAAGTTGCTGGAGACGCCGTCGTTGGCGGCCTTCTCCAGGCCGGTGACGTTGAGGCCCTTCTCCGTGCGCTCGAGCTTCGCGTTGCCCGTGGCGCAGTTCTTGATGCCGGCGAAGGTCTCAACGCACTGCTGCTCCACAGGCGCTTCCTGGGCCGAAAGCGCGTCAGCCTCGGCAGGCTGCGACTCCTCGCCCTGGCAACCCGCGGCCGTCAGACTCAGGAGTGCTGCCGCCATCAGGCGGCCCGTCAGCTTGATGCTCATGGATGAAAAACCTCTCGTTGGGGGATGACGACTGCCGGGTCTCCGGTGAAGACCCGGAGTCCGCGTTTGCACCCAGCGCGCCAGCGCGAGGCGGACGGCGCCGCCGCTCGGTGAGGGCTCACCGGCCACCCCGCTCGCGAGCACGTGACGTAGCGCGCGGCGTCACAGAAACCCGGCTCCTGTGACGAGCCCTGTTACACCCCAGCCAGCCAAGGAGCGCCTTTCCCGCGGCTTCATGAAGCCCGGGGCGCGGGTCGAACGAGACACCTTTCGGGTGTGTGCACTGCGGGCTGGTTGGGTCCTGAGATTTCGTACCAACCCGCCATATCCCCTATGCTTCGTCACCGTCGCCCGGGAGCCCGGCCGGACTTCCCCCCCGGAGAAGGCTGGAACATGAACAGCGCCAGCGTGAATGAATCCCCCACGGATCGTCGTCGCTTTCCTCGGCTCGAGGCGCCGCTCTATGCCCGGCCCGCGCGACTCAGGCGCGTGGACAAGCAGCAGGTGCTGGACGCCAGCCTGGGGGGCATCCGCATCTACTCCGACGAGCAGTACACCCAGGACTCCGAGTTGGAGCTGGACCTGTTCCTCCGCGACGGCACTTCGTTGGAGTGCAAAGCGCGTGTGGCCTGGACGCGCAAGCTGGCCAAGGACGCGGTGGCGCGGTTTGAAGTCGGCCTGGCCTTCACGGACGTACCGCCGCTGGCCATGGACAAGCTCAAGTCGGTGCTCGTCGTGGATGACGAGGGCGGCCCGGCCGACTCATAGCTTCCCGGCGGCGGGGACGCCCGCCAGGGCTTCCTCCAACACGGCCCGCAACTCCTGCTCCAACCCTGGCACCGAGGCCCTCCGGAGCGCACCGCCGCCTCTGAAGAGTGACAGCCCCTCCAGGAATGCGACCACCAGCGCCGCGCGACGCTCCAGGCGTGACGGGCTGAGCCCGGGCGCCAGTTCACGCAGCAACGCCACGACGCCCGCCCGGAAGCCCGCGTAGAAGACGGCGAGCGCGTCCGCGACCATCTCATCCCGTGCGGCGAGCGCCCACAGCTCCGCGAAGAGCTGGCAATGACGCGGGGACCCCTGGTCCTCCAGCAGGGCCTCCACCGCGCGACGAAGCCGCTCCACCGGCGCACGGCCGCCTTCCTCCACCCGCGCATGCACCCGTTGGCTGGCGGCTTCCAGGTAGCGCGCGAGCAGCGCCCGCACCACGTCCTGCTTCGCGGGGAAGTAATACTGGAGGTTGCCCACGCTGAGCCCCGCCCGCTGAGCCACCCGGCGCAGCGTGAGCCCCGAATGGCCCTCCTCCACCAGTGTGTCGGTGGCCGCATCGAGGATGGACGCCACGCGCTCGGTCCCCTTGGCGTGGACGGCGGTCCCCTCGCGAGGCTTCGACGACGGCAGCTTCCCCCGCGTGGCGCGTGGCATCAGGCCGCCTCCCGGCGCGGTTGTTCGTCGAACCGGACCTGGACGCCGCACCCGCGCAGGGCGGCCAGGGCCTGCTCCGGACGCGCATCGTGCTCCGGGAACCACACACCCGCGGCGGGAGGCGGCGCGCCATCCCATCCCAGCAATCGCTCCGTCCCCAGCACCGCGCCCACGGCCGTGAGGTGGGCCTGTCCCTTCGGGTCCACCACCTCGATGCGCAGCGCTCCGCGAGGGCCTTCCACGTCCGCGACCCACGCCGCCTCACCGCCCGTGCCGCTGCTGGCCATCAGCGCGCGCCGCACGGACGTCAGGCGGGGATGCTGGAGCAGCCGGAGCAGCCCCACCTGCTGGAGCGCCGCGAGCATCCAGGTGACGGTGCCCGAATCGAACCCCAGCCGCGTCGACACCGTGCGCGCGCCCAGCACCAGCGGCAGCGTGGCCTGCTCGGGCGTGTCGAGCCGGAAGACACGCGTGGGCCGCCCATCCGGGAACATCACCCGGCGGCCGTCCGTCAGCGGCAACACCTGCCGCTCCTTCCCTCCCTCCGTGATGTCGAAGGCCATCCCCAGCCGGTCCATGTACTCCACCGAGTCGGGACCGGCCTGGTCCGCCAGGGCGAAGCGGATGCCCACGTCGACGCGCTCGACGCCCCCCACCCGCTCCGACGCGCCCGCGACGAGCCTGGGCACCAGTCCCGCCATCCACGCGGAGCTGAGCAGGACGGGAGCCCGTGGGGGCGTCCCCGACAGCCGCAGCACCGCCGACTTCACACGCGACGTCCAGCGGGTGATGTCGAGCACCGCCACGCCTTCCCGGACCGCCGAGCGCAGCACCGCGTCGTCCGGGTCATTGACCAGCGACACCACGGCCCTGGGCCGTCCGGACAGGCACGCCAGCGGGTCGGGCGCCGTCACATCCAGCACCGCGGCTTCCGCGTTCCCCAGCCGCCGGGCCAACGCCTCCGCGGGTTCGCGGCGGCGGCCAGCGATGACCAGCGGAAGGTCCGGATGCCGCTCCCGCAGCAACTGCGCGAGCCACGTCCCCACCACGCCGTAGCCCCCCACCAGAACGACACTGTCCTCAGCCACCATTGCGCGCTCCACCCGCCCGGCGAGGGCCATCCACGCCGCCTGGAGCCTTTATTAGGTCGATTGACCTATATTTTCACGACAATCGTCCTGGCCGCGCGGCAGTGGGTGGTCCACGTCCCTGGCGTCGTGCTCCGGCCCCGACTGATGCGCGGCGCAGGCCCCTTCGTCTTCACTTCACCCAGGATGTGGGCGTGGACGCAGTGGCCGAGCGCATCCTCGGCGCGTGGCGGCAGCGCACTGGCGCCCGGACATCCTGAAGTCACACGTCCGCTCGCGGCGGTGATGAATCGCCGCGAGCGGACTCGCGACATCACCTCGAGCGCGTCAGCGGCTCGGCCACGTTCACGGTGGCGGTGCCGTGCCACACGAGGCCGTACTCGTCCTTGTAGATGTCCAGGTCCACCGTGTGGCTGCCGCGCGCCTCCGGTGGAATGGACTTCGTCATCGTGAAAGCGAAGGCGCCACCCGGCGGCAGGTTCACGCCCCAGTCGGAAAAGGCGGTGTCCCAGGCCGACGGCAGGTTGGAATAGAAGTCGTACCAGACCCAATCACACGACGCGGAGTCGTTGTTGGTGACGTTCACCGTCCAGGTGACATCCGTTCCCGGCGCCGCCGTCACTGCCTGCGGTGACAGCGTGACGGTAGGCGACGCGGTGACACAACGCTCGACGATGTCGATGTCCGCCGTGCCTTGCACCGTGTGGCCGTCTCGCGTGGCGGCCAGGCCCACGGCGTACGTGCCGGGCGCCGCGCTGTAGGGCGCATACGCCTGGAGGCCCAATGACAACGAAGCGGACGCGGCGACAGTGACTTGTGCGGGCAGACGGTCGGAGCCCCACCCCTGCGGAAGGAGGGCGGAGACCTGGAAGGTGGACGGCGAACACGTAGGCGAGTCGTGGTTGACGAGAATGACCTCGAACTCCGGCCGGCCTCCGGGCCAGGACGTGGGGGCGAAGGACGTCACCTGCACCTCGTGGGGTGCGCGGACGCACGCGGATTGACGGTGCGCGATGCTCACGACGAGTCCCGCGGACGTCGCCGCGTTCACGGTCACGGAGAGGGTGCTGTAGGGGTCGTCCCACGTCGTGCCCGGAAGCAAGGCCGGGTCGGTCCACGACGCCGTCTGCGGCGTGAAGTCGAGCAGGTGCGAGCCACTCAGCGTCGTCGCATCCGCGTAGTGCACGAGCGCGCCGCCGAACACCTGCGGCGCCAGCGTCGCCTCATAGCCCCCCACGGGCTGGCGGAACTCCAACCACAGCCAGTCATTGCTCCCAGGCCGCCGCCGCACCTTGAGCGCCTTCAGCCCGCCCGACGCGACCACGGGCGCGAGGGTGAAGGTGCCGTCCACACCGTCCACTTCGGCCACGGCGGACGCATCCAGCCAGCCGATGCGTGCCTTCTGCGGCGCCGCGTAGTGGCCCAGGTTCCACCGTCCCATCGTCGAGAAGACATCCCCGTACTCGTCGATGACTCCCGTCGCCCCCGGCAGGCCCAGGGCCTCCGCGCCGAAGTCGCGCGAGCTCGCGTGGCCCAACGTGAGGTTGTGCCCCGCCTCGTGCGTCACCAACTCCACGGCACTGTCGTGGACCATCATGGACTCCGCCACGAGCCACGACGTGGAGGCCGTCACGGTACCGTCCGCCGTCTGCACCTGCCCACAGGACACCGTGGCCTGACCGGCGTAGGAACAGCCCGCCAGGGGGCGTGGGTGGACAATGAAGATGCGGTCGTACTGCGTGAAGTCCACGTCCGCGTCCGCCGCCCGCACCGCGGCCTCACGCATGGCCGCGCCTTCACTGCACGAATAGGCGCGGTCCAGCGTGTACCCGCTCACCACGTCGCCAGTGGTGGTGGTGCGGCCCTCGGACACCTCGCTCCAGTAATCCGCCAGCGAGCGGCGCGTCGTGGAGAAGAACACGTCGTGGACCGCCTGCGGGGTGAGGCCGGGCCGGGCCATGCCGGGGAACTCCGTCATGATGACCAGGCTGCGCTGCACGCCGCTGACGCCACACGCGCTCGCCGTGCTCAGCGAGGACGCGGCATGGGTGTCCACGTCCACGCCCTGGGCGATGAGTTGGCCGCCCTGCTCGCGCCCACGCACCTTCACCTGGAGCCCGCTGCGCAGGCCCGGCGGCGCGCCGTGTTCGAAGCGCACCTGGCGGTGCTGGTTCCCCTGCTTCACGAAGTACTCTTCCCACGACGCGGCGGGCGCGGGCGGGTCCACCACCACGACCTCCAGCTCACCTTCCCATGACTCCTGACGGCTCACCGTTTCGTGTGGTGGCGACCCGTCCTGCGCTTCATCCACGTCGGAAACCTGCGCGCTACAGGCCGCGAGCCACACGGCCGATACCATGCTCCACGTGCGGGACATTTCCCCTCCGGAGAACGGCGGCCCGGAACGGGGCGCCGCGCGCCTTGTGCACGGAGCGATTCACTCGCGCAACGCATCCCCGACGAAGCCACGAGGAATTCACGCGGAAGGGATTGGAGACGCAGCGCGGTTCGCTCGCGAGGTCTGATCGCTCACGGAGCGGCGGCTGCGCTCAGCGCCCGGGCGGGATGCCCAGGTCCAGCGGCTCACGCTGACTTCGATGGGGTGGCGCACCAAGACGCCAAACGGCCCCGGGGTGACGCCCGTCTCTCTTCTTGTCGGAGTCGTCGCGGCCCGCCTTCGCCGCCACGGACTGGGCGGACGACGCGCCGTCCAGGGACACCCGTGCCCGAGCCATCGCCTTCGTGAGGTCCCGCCCTGGACTGCGATGCCCGCCTAGCGCTGGGGACCCGATGGGGTGCTGGCACGCGGCCACGTGAATGCAACGGAGGGGGTGCCTCCCCGTCCGCCGCCCGGGCTGAGGGAAAGGCACGATGGACACTCCGCCAGGTCCGCCCCACCTTGTGAGGCATGGGTTCAATGGAGGAGGACGCCCCGGAGGTGTCGGCCGCCCTGCTGGAGGGCATCCGAGCCGCCGCGCTCCCCGTGTCGGGCCGCGCTTCGGACCTGGACCCGCTCATCGAGAGCATCGGTGATGCGCGGTTCGTCCTGCTGGGCGAGGCCACACACGGGACACACGAGTTCTACCAGGCACGCGCCACCCTCACCCGCCGCCTCATCGCCGAGCAGGGCTTCCGCGCGCTGGTGGTGGAGGCCGACTGGCCGGCCGCCCTCCGTGTCGACGCGTTCGTGCGGGGTAACGGGCAGGACGCGACGGCCGCTGGCGCCCTGGGCAACTTCCAGCGATTCCCTCGGTGGATGTGGCGCAACCGGGAGATGGAGGAGCTGGTCACCTGGATGCGCGCCCACAACGCCACGGTGCCACCGGAGCAGCGGGCCGGCTTCTACGGCATGGACCTGTACAGCCTTCACGACTCCATGCGGGAGGTGGTGGCCTGGTTGGACACGGTGGACCCGGATGCCGCGCAGCGGGCCCGCGAGCGCTACGCCTGCTTCGACCACTTCGGCCCCGAGCCCCACGTCTATGGCCAGTCCACCACGTCGGGGCAGGCGGACTCGTGCGAGGAGCAGGTCTGGGCCCAGTTCGTGGAGTTGCAGCGGCGGAGGACTCGAGGGCCCGAGGACGCGGACGCCCGCTTCCATGCCGAGCAGAACGCCCGGCTCGTCGCCAACGCGGAGGCGTACTACCGCGCCGTGTATGCAGGCCGGCACGAAGGCTGGAACCTGCGTGACACGCACATGGCGGACACGGTGGACGCGCTCGCGGCGCACCTGTCACGCAGCGGTCCACCGGCCCGGCTGGTCATCTGGGCGCACAACTCCCACCTGGGTGATGCCCGCGCCACGCAACTGGGCGACCAGGGAGAGCTCAACGTGGGCCAGCTCCTGCGCGAGCGGCACGGCGCGGCCACCTACAACGTGGGCTTCACCACGTACACGGGCGTGGTCATCGCCGCGCACGAATGGGACGAGCCCGGCCTGCGACGCCGCATCCAGCCCGCCATGTCCGGCAGCTACGAGCGCCTGTTCCACGACGTGGGCATGCCCGCGTTCCTGCTGCGCATGGCCGAGCTGGGCGAAGCGGCGGGCGGCCTGCACGAGCGCCGCCTGGAGCGCGCCATCGGCGTGGTGTACGCGCCGCGCACCGAGCGGTGGAGCCACTACTTCCACGCGAACCTGCCCGCGCAGTTCGACGCGGTGCTGCACTACGACGAGACGCGGGCATTGCGCCCGTTGGACTCGGATGCCGGGCACGGGGAGGAGGACGCGCCCGACACGTATCCCTTCGGGTTGTGAGGAGGCTAGTTCGCCTGAGCGGGCGCCCTCTCCTTGATGGGCGGCGTCTGCGGCGAGGGCACCTTCGCCGGCGGCGCCTTCCAGGTGGAGGACTTCCCGGGCGTCTTCTGGCCCCGGGCCAGGTGCCGCTCGATGCGCCGCTTCACCTCCGGCAGCACGTCGTTGGGGATGGGGATGGAGAGGTTGTACTGGGCAATCTTCCAGGTGCCGGCGTCCTTCACCAGCACGCCACTGCCGCGGCTGGGGCCCAGGTTGGGCGTATCCAACGCCTCGTCGAACCAGGCCACCGCGCCATCCTTCGAGAGGAAGATGTGGCGTGACGTCGCCTTGAAGTTCCAGGCCTTGCCCTTGGAGAAGTACGGCTTCGCCCAGGCGCGGAATTCGTCACGGGTCCAACGCTCGGTGGCGTCGGTGCCCAGGTACACCGCGTCGTCGGTGAAGTGGCCGAAGTAGCGCGCCTCGTCCGCGGCGGCGGCGGCCTGGTGCCAATCATCCAGCACGGCGGTGATGGCTGCCTTCGGGTCGGCGGGGGCCGTGTTCGCGGGAGCAGAGGCGAGCACGAAGAGCAGCAAGGAAACGGTGGGCACGCGGAAGACCTCGTCAGGCAGGGCGTTCAAGGTATGAAGCGGCACGGCCCGCCCCGCGTCAAGGCGAACGGGGCGGCGAGAAAGGCACGAATCGCATGGTCCTCGAGAGTTTCCTGGTGGGTGAGGGCGATGTGCCCACGGTGATGCTGCACGGCTTCCTGGGCACGGGGCGCAATCTGCGCTCACTGGCGACGGCGTGGAGCGCGGCGGACCCGAGCCGGCGCATCCTCCTGCCGGACCTCACCGGGCACGGGACGTCCCCTGCGCTGCCGGCGAACTCGGACCTCTACAGCATGGCCCGGGACGTGGTGGACACGGCGCGTGCGCAGGGGTTCCAGGGTCCGTTCGACTGGGTGGGGCATTCACTTGGGGGACGGGTGACGCTCGCGGCGAGCCTGAACGTGCCGGAGGCCGTCCGGAGCGTGTCGCTGCTGGACATCGCACCGGGGCCTGTCCCAGGAGACTTGTCGGAGAGCGGCAAGGTGCTGGGCATCCTGCTCCAGGCTCCGGCCCAGGCGGAGAACCGCCGGGCGATGCGCGCGGAGCTCACGGGCCGCGGCTTGTCGGAGCCGCTGGCGGACTGGCTGCTGATGAACCTGGTGACGGAGGAGAGCGGCGTGCGCTGGCGCTTCGACCGGCAGGCACTGGCGGGCCTGCACTCGCGCGTGAATGACACGGACCTGTGGACAGCGGTGGAGCGCAAGGACGGCCCGCCGATGCGGTGCCTTCGGGGTGGCCGCTCGAAGTATGTGAGTGACGCGGACGTGGAGCGCCTGGTGGCCGCGGGCTGCCCGGTGGAGACGTTGCCGGAGGCCGGGCACTTCGTCCACGTGGACGCGCCGCAAGCGGTGTTGGCGTGGCTGCGCTGAGCTACTGCTGAACCTGGAGGATGCGCCTCAGATGCGCACGCCCAGGAGCAGTCCGGGCCACATCCGGACGCCGCCGGGGCCGCGGCCCAGCTTCCACTGCGGCAGCCAGCTCACGTCGCGGTCCTCGTCCTGGGATGACGGGTCGTACGCGTTGAGGGATACACCGCCGAAGAGCGCGAAGCGCCGCTTGAGCTCCCACCCCAGCGTGGCGCGCATCCGGAACAGCGTGTTCTTGGGCCCCGAGCCATAGAAGTTCGGCTGCCAGCTGCCGTACGACAGGTCCACGTCCAGCGAGTAGCGGTCCGCCGCATCCAGCGGGACGTGCACGCCCAGGCCCATGTTGAGGAAGGTCCGCAGCGAGTCCTCGCCAATCCCCACGCCCGTGGTGGCCAGCACATAGACTGTCCGGCTCCCATACTTGATGCCCACCGACAGGGGCATGACGTCGTCGGCGGAGAGCTCCAGCACGAAGCGTCCCTTGCGCACGATGCTCAAGAAGCCGATGGGCACCGACACGTCATCCGCGATGTTGATGAACCCCAGCTGCACACCGCGCACCTCGGCCGCCACGTTGATGAGGCCCACCTGCGCGCCCGCGACGTCCCCGGAGATGTTGATGAGGCCCACCTGCGCGCCCGCGAGCCGCTCCGCCAGGTTGATGCCCACGGCCGCCTGCACGCCACGGAGGCGCGCCGCCGCGCGGTTCGCCGTGGTGCTCACCTGGAAGCCCGTGAAGTCCCGCTCGGCCATGTTGAAGACGGCGGACACCTGCCCGCCCGTCCCGCCACCGAATGCGAGGTTGCCGCCGAACGCCGTCTGGAGACCGAAAATCTCCCCGCCCGCCACGTTCGCCACGCCCGACACCTGGAACCCCTCCACCGTCCCGTCCACCCACCCCACGCCAGCGGACACGCCCAACCCCTGAAGCTGCATCGAGCGCACGCCCAGCACGCCCAGCGCCAGGTGGTTGCGCCCGCCGCCTCCCCACAGCGAGGTGGTGGCCAGCGGCGGCACCAGCGACAGGTTGAAGGGCACGGAGGGCATGTCGCCGAGGACGACCGGCTCGCCGGTGGACAGGGCCTCGGCCCGCATGTCCGTCCCGCCTCGCGCCGCCGTGCGCGTGAGCGTCATGGGAACGAAGTGCTCGGCGCGAAGCTCCGAGCCCCCCTTCGGCGACACCGTCAACTCCGCCTCGAACCGCTGCGAGGGACGCTCCAGCACGACCTGATAGCGCCCCGCCTCCAGCCCCAGCGCCAGACGCCGGCCCGCGGGCTTCTGCAGCTCCGCGACCAGCTGGTTGCCCCAGTCGCGCACGAAGAGGCGGCCCTGCACGTCCTCCGCCACCGTGAGCCGCACGCGCGAGGTGCGCAGGTCCGTCAGCACCAGGTCGCCGCTGCCCGCCAGTTGGATGTCATACGCCGCGTGCTGCGGACCGCCCTGCGAGCGCTCCGTGCGCGCCAGCGTTTCATGGAAGGCGAACTGGTAGGCCTCGTGCAGGGTGACGCGGCCGTCGCCGCTGGCGTCCGCCGCGCCGCGCAGGCCCGTCACCAGGAAGTGCGTGAAGAAGGACGCGCCAATGGCGTCCGACTCCTGCGCCACTTCATCCGCGGAGCTGGAGGCGAGGTATGCGTGGCCCCGCACCTGCGACGCCGCGTCCATGAGGAAGCCCGGCCGGTGCACCCCACCCTTGAAGCGCGTCACCGCGCCGGAGCCGCACGAGTCCAGAATCGCGATGCGCACGTCCACGGGCACCGCGCCCAGCCCCTGCTTCAGCGCCGCGTAGGTCAGCCGCTCCCCGCGCGGCAGCAACCCCTCCGCGTCCGAGTGGCCCGAGTAGTAGAGCACCAGCTCGCTGCGAACGCCGTCGGCGGCCGCGGCCTCCACCAGCACCCGCATCCGCTCCAGCGCGCCCAGCAGGCCCTTCCGGTCCGCCTCCAGCAGCAGCACGCGGTCCGCCACCGCCACGCCGCCCAGCTCCCCCAGCACGCGGGACATGGCCAGCGCATCCGAGCCCGCGTAGCGCAGCCGCTCGCGTCCCTCACCGCCCTCGCTGGAGCCCACGAGCAGCGCGAAGCGGCGCAGCGTCACCGGGGGCTCTTCCGCCGGGGGCGGCGTGGCCGCGGCGGACACCGTGGCCCACACGCCCAGGCAGGCGACGGCCAGCAGACCGCACCGGCGGCCCCATTCCCCAGCAGTGGTGCGTCTCATCATCCGCGTTCCACCCCACGCGTCAGGCCCGGCCCGGCCTCAAGCGAGTCCCCTCGGCATATCTCGACTGGAGGCCGGCGAGCGAGCCCGGCTCACGGGCTCCAGAGCGCCCGGCGCACCAACCAGGAACTGCCGCCCCGGCCGTCCCGCACCACCGCCCAGAACGTCACCTCTTGCGCCTGCGCGCCCTCTGGCGGCTCCCACTCCGTGCGGTGCCGTCCTTCCTGCCCGCCGAAGGACGAGCCACCCGTCTCCTGCGGCGAGAACTCGCCCAGCGTCGCGTGCCACGAAATCACCCAGCTCTCCCGCAGCGTCACCGCCTCCAGCCGCAGCCCGGGCACCACGTAGGTCTCCTGCAAGGCCACCACGTCCTCGGACGTCACCACGAAGGGCCCGGCACCCCGCAGCTCCAGCGGCGCCTCCGCAGCCCAGGCCACGTCGTCCACGCGCAGGCCCGGAATCACCGGCTGCACGTTGGCCCGCATCCCCTCCACCGCCGGGCACCAGAAGACCATCAGCTTCTGCGCGTACACCCGCGCCTCCCCCGCCTGCGTGAAGAGGACCAGCGGCATGCGCAGGCCGCCCAGCCCCAGGTAGGGGTCCAGCGCCTGCACCCGCGCCAGCAGCGGCGTGTCATCCGCCAGCGTGGCCGCGCCCGGTTGGATGCTGAGCGTCAGCTCACCGGGCGCGGTGGTGCCCTCCGCGAGCAGCACGCGGTTGGACTCGTTCGCGCACGTCCGGTCCTCGGGGTCCGCGCACGCCCACAACGTGTACTGGATGGGACGGCCCTCGCCCGCCGGGTCCACCAGCAGCGCGCGGTATGTCACGGGCTCGGAGAGTTCATCCAGCGTCGCCGGGTTGAGCTCACAAGCAGACGCCATGAACTCCGGCGGCTCCGTGGCGAGACCGAGCACTCGGAAGTCGTGGACGCGCGAAGGCTGGTCCTCGACATCGACACACGCGGTGGCCCCCAGCAGCAGCAACAGGCCGCCATACTCGAGCAGGGTCTTCATCTCAGAAGCTTCCTTTCACACCCACCACGGGGAGGATGGGGATGCCCGGCACCTCGTACTCCCGACGGAACCGGTAGTCGTTGAAGACGAACTCGACGTTCTTCGCGTTGTAGAGGTTCTGCACGTCCAGGTAGGCCGTGAGCGTCCAGCTCTGGAACCGCCAGCTCTTGTCCACGCGCACGTCCAGTTGGTGGAAGCCGCCCGTGCGGTCGGAGAAGTAGGGACCGAACGTCGCGTTGTAGCGGTTGCGGTCCGCGTCGTAGACGTCATGGCCGCTCGCCAGCGGCGTCATGGGCCGGCCGCTGGTGTAGCGGAAGCGGCCACCCAGCTCCCAGCCGTCGCCCAGCACATAGCCCGCCACCATCGTGAGGATGTGCGTCTGGTCCCAGGGGCTGAGGCCATAGGTGGAGTCGTCCGGCACGCTGCCGCCACCGAAGGCCCCTCCGCCCTTGGGCGGCGGCCCCACGCGCCCGTCCTCCGCGCGGCTGAAGGTGTACGAGAGCCAGCCGGACCACTTGTCCGTCGCGGAGGCGCGCTCCTTCTTCAGCATCACCTCCACGCCATACGCGCGGCCGATGCCGTCGTTGGAGTACGGCAGCGTGAAGACGCCGCCACCCTCGTTGGCGACGAGCTGGCCGGGCGACACGATGTTGTTGAAGCGGCGGTTGAAGAAGCCGGTGACGTCCACGTTGAGCACGTCGGTGATGCGGTGCTCCACGCCCAGGCTGCTCTGGAACGCGCGCTGGTAGGCGAGGTCCGGGTTGCCGTAGGGCGCGGTGATGAAGCGGAACGTCTCTGGCGGCTGGCTGTAGAGGCCCAGCGAGCCCTTGAGGTTGGTACGTGAGGTCGCCGCGTAGCGGACCCAGAGCCGCGGGTCCAGCGCCAGGTTCCGCGTGTTGCCCACCGTCTGGAGGTTGCCGCGAACGCCCGGCGTGAAGGTGAAGCGCCCCACCAGCAGGTCCGCTTCCAGGAAGAGCGCGCCGTCAAAGGAGCTCAGGGCAATCTGCTCCTCCAGCTGCTGGCCCACCGGCTCGGCCCCGGGGAAGGGCACGTACTCGATGCCGCCCGGCGCGGGGAAGGACACGTCGTAGCGCTCGTGCTCGAAGACGATGTCCAGACCCGTGCGGAGGGTGAGCGCGGAGGACAGCTCGATGCCCAGTACCTCGCGGGCGCCCAGCGTGTACGTCTTGCCCTCCTGCCGCGCGAGCCCGAAGTCGATGTTGTTGCGGTCCATGCCGACGAAGGGCGTGAAGACGGACCACATCGCGCCCTTGCGGTAGGTCCAGTCGCCCTTCACCCGGTGGAAGTTCATGCGCGTGTCCAGCTCCAGGTCCCGCTCCGTCTCGGGACCGGTGGACACCACGCGGAGCTGGTCATCACTGCCGAAGGCCATGATGTAGCCGGAGCTGCGCGCGCCCCCCGCCGTCACGGTCGTGTCATCGTTGGGCGTCCCGCGCTTCGCGCCGAAGTCCACGCGCAGCTGGTAGTCCCAATAACGCGGCACCACGGAGAGCGTGCCCCCTTCCGTCTCCGGCAGGACGGCGGGCAGAATCGCGTCGATGTACGAACGGCGCGCGGCGGCGGCCACGCTGATGCCGTCCGTAATCGGGCTCTCCAGGAAGAAGCCCGCGTCCAGCAGGTCCACCTTCACCGAGCCGTGCAGCGTGTCCGATGCGCCCTTGCGCGTGCCCACCTCGACGATGCCGCCCACCGCGCGGCCGTACTGGCTGCCGTAACCGCCCGGGAAGAAGTCGAGCTGGTCGATGAACTCGGCGTTGACCACCGAGGGTCCGCCGAGCAGGTGGAACAGGAGGGGGATTTCGACCCCGTCCATCATCGTCGACGTCTGGCCCGGGTTCGAGCCACGCACCAGCAGCTCACCGGAGATGAAGGGCGCGCGAGCCACGCCCGGCAGCGACTGGATGACGCGGATGGGGTCGCCGAAGGAGCCCGGCGTCTTCTGCGCCTCCTCGCGGGTGATGGTGCGGCGCACCACCTCCTTCTTCGGCCGGTCGGAGCGCACCACCGTCTCCAGGCCGCCGCCCGAGGGCGCGAGGTAGAAGTTCACCTCCGTCGTCTCGTTCGCCTTCAGCTCCTCCTTCGTCTGGTAGAGCTGGAAGCCCGTGGCCACCACGCGCACCTCGCAGGTGCCCGCGGGCACCTCGAGCGTAAAGCGGCCGTCCTCGTCGGACATCACCTCGGGCGCGTCCGCGTCGTCGCCGCAGCGCACGGTGGCGTTGGGCACCCGCGAACGGCTGCCGCGGGAGATGAGCTGGCCGGTGAGCGTGGCCTTGGGCTGCTCGGCCTCCACGGCCTCGGCGCCCGCCTCCGGCTCCGGCGCGGTGAGGGTGAAGTGATAGACGTACTCCACCTGCACCGGCGCGGGCACGCCGTCGACCTCGGCGGGCGAGAAGCGGAACTGGCGCACCGCCGCGATGGCCGCCTCGTCGAAGCCGTTGCCCACCGGCTCGGTGGGCAGCACCTCGGCGACGGAGCCGTCATCCGCGATGGTGATGATGAGCCGCACCGACGCGGTGAGCCCCTGCGCGAGCGCCTCGGGCGGGTACTGCGCCTCCACCTGCTGCACCAGTTCGGGAGGCTTGGTGATGGTGGGCTGGGCCTGCGCCTCAGGTGGCGTGGCCGCGTCCGTGGGAGGCGCGCCGGCCTGGGGTGCCTGCGCGAGCACGGGCGCCGCCAGCAGGAGCGAGGCCGCGACGAGCGCGCCTCGAGCTTTCAGGGTGGAGGACATGGCGTGTCCAAGCATACGGGTGAGGGGGTTGCCGCTCCCGCTGAAAGAGAGACGGAGCGATGGCGAGGTGGAATCCCGGCAATGCCCGTGGGGATGGGTACCCCTGACATGCCGGGCACGCCTGGGCTCCGCCGCTCTCCCAGCGGGAGTGGCGACATCAATCGAGCAGGAAGGTGTACGAGTATTTCATCTCCGTGGAGACAGGCTCGCCGCCCTTGATGGCGGGCTTGAAGCGGAAGCGGCGGATGGCATCCCTCGCCGCCTCGTTGAGGCCGTAGCCGGGCCCCTTGAGAATCTTCACCGCCACCACCTTGCCCTCGTGGTCGATGGTGATGGAGAGCGTGACGGTGCCCTCCACGCCCGCGCGGCGCGCTTCCTCCGGATAGGGAATCTTCACCTCGGAGGCCACCGTGGGCTCGGAGTCCACCTGGTAGATGGGCGCGTACTTCGGCGCGCTGTACGCCTTCACCTCCTGGGGCGCCTTCGCCGTGGGGCCTGTCCTTCCGTAGAGCGTGTTGCCCACGGGCGCGGCGAACGAGCCCGCGCTGGTGGTGGAGGACATCGTCATGCCCACCACGAGCGGCGGCGGCTTGGGGGCCTCGGCCACCTTCACCGGCGGCGGCTTCACCACCTTGGGCTTGGGAGGCGGCGGCTTGGGC
>NZ_VHLB01000085.1:0-37944 GCF_006547365.1 Myxococcus sp. AB056
CCCTGAGACTCCGCCCACCGCCCCGGACTCGCTCGCGCGTCCCTTCAAGCTCTCCCGGCGCTTCGACCGGACCGGCCGCCTGCTGGGCGACTCCGCGATGGAGCGGCTGGCCAACGCGCGCGTGGTGGTGTTCGGCCTGGGCGGCGTGGGCAGCTTCGCGGCGGAGGGCCTGGTGCGCAGCGGCATTGGCCACCTGACGCTGGTGGACCATGACGACGTGTGCGTCACCAACACCAACCGCCAGCTCCACGCGACGGTGAAGGCCGTGGGCAAGCCCAAGGCGGAGCTGATGGCGCAGCGCTGCCAGGAAATCAACCCGGCGGCGAAGGTGGAGGCGGTGCGCGAGTTCTACCGCGCGGACGTGGCCGAGCAGATGCTCCAGCCGGGCCAGTACGACTTCGTCGTGGACGCCATCGACAACGTGAAGGCGAAGCTGCACCTGCTGCACCGCTGCGTGACGCTGGGCGTGCCGGTGGTCAGCTCCATGGGCGCCGCGGGCCGGTTGGACCCCACCGCCATCCGCGTGGAGGACCTGTCCGAGACGCACATGGACCCCTTTGCCAAGGACATCCGCAAGCTGCTCAAGCGCAAGTACGCGGTGGAGACGGACAAGCACACGGGCATCACGGCCGTGTACTCCATCGAAGCGCGGCGGCTGCCGGTGACGCTCCAGTACGACGACGCCACCGACGGCTTCCTGTGCGTGTGCCCGCAGGACAACGAGTTCCACACCTGCGACCACCGCACGCAGATTGACGGCAGCGTGGCCTTCGTCACGTCCTGCTTCGGGATGAACGCGGCGGGCGTGGTGGTGCGGCGGCTCGCGTCGGCGCGCTAGGCGCTTAGGCCACCTGCTGCGGTTGGGGCGCTTCGGGCGCGGCGCCCTCGCGTCCGCAGGGACGGCGGAAGACACACCGCGCGCAGGACGTCAGCGACTCCGTGGGCGGAAACGCGGACGCGTCCAGCGGCGTGTTGGTGGCCGGGTCCTTCAGCAGCGAGCGCATCTTCGCCACGCTCTGCTCGAAGTGCCGGCGGAAGGAGGCCATGGCCTCCGGGTCCACCGCGACGTCCTGCTCCTTGCCCTCGTTGAGGTACACGAGCGAGGCGCGCACCTTCTCCACCGGGAAGCCGTAGCGCTGGGCCACGTAGAGCGCATAACCGAGCACCTGCTCGTCGTACCCGTCGCGCGACTTGCCCGTCTTCCAGTCCACCACCACCGGCGTGCCGTCCGCGTCCACGAAGGCGAAGTCGGGAATCGCGAAGACCTTGAGGCCGTCCAGCGTGAAGTGGGCGAAGTCGAAGCCCGCGTCCACCTCCAGCCACTGCTCGGGCTTGAGGCTGTGCGCCAGGTCCTTCCAGCGCGAGGAGAAGAACCACGACAGCGCGGAGCGCACCGTCTCCCAGTTCTGCTTCCACGCCTCGTCCGGCACCGCTTCGGCGTACTCGTGCTCCACCAGGCCGGTGAACTGCTTGCGGTACTTCTGCGACCAGTAGTTCTTCGAGCGCGAGTGCCGGAAGTCGTCCTGCATCAGCTTGCGCGTGCGCGCCTCCACCGCCGCCGGGTCCACCTCGCGGCCCGCGCGCCAGTCCAACAGCACGTCCTTGATGCTCTCGTGCACCACGCTGCCGGCCCACGTGTAGCGGTTGCCCAGCTTCTTCAGCACGTAGAGCTCGCGTACGTCCTTGGGCGCGCTCGCCTCCCAGCCGCCCCAGGAGCGGTAGTAGTAGAGGTAGTACGCGCGAAGGCACTCGGAGAACTTCTCGTGGCGGCTCTTGGACCAGGAGAAGTCGTTGCTGAGAGGGGGGCGCCGCATGAAGGCGCGCATCCTAGGCGTTCGCCCGCTCCACCAGAAGGGGAACAGGCGAGGAAACAGGCCCCCGCTGGTCGCTGAAAGACAGTCCCCCCAGGCAACCGGGAAGGTATGGTGCGCGCTGGCATGAAGACCCAACCCTTCAAGGGCCGGGTGGTCCTCATCACGGGGGCTTCCGGAGGCATTGGCAGGGCGGCGGCAAAGGCCTACGCCGCCGCGGGCGCGGATATCGTCCTGGCCGCGCGCCGGCTTCCCGAGCTCGAGGACGCGGCCCGTGAAGTGGCGTCACTGGGCGTGAGGGCACTGCCGGTGCGGTGCGACGTCACGGTGGGCGACGACGTGACGCGGCTGGTGCGCGAGACGGACGCCGCCTTCGGTGGGCTGGATGTGCTCGTCAACAACGCGGGCCAAGGACTCTACGGACCGCTGGAGGGCGTTGGGGAGGAACAGCTCCGGCAGGTCTTCGAGCTGAACGTCTTCAGTCTGTGGCGGGTGACGCGCGAGGCCCTGCCGCTGTTGCGCAAGCGGCGTGGCGCCCAGGTGGTCAACGTCAGCTCCGTGCTGGGCCACCGGGGACTGCCGCTGCTGGGCGGCTACTGCGCGTCCAAGGCCGCGGTGAATGCGATGACGGAGTCGCTGCGCGCGGAGCTGGCCGCCGAGGGCATCCGGGTGCTGCTCGTGTCGCCCGGCTTCACCGAAAGCGACTTCCGGGAGAACCGCCTCCATGCGGAGGGCTGGCGACAGGACGCCATTCCACTGAAGGCCATGTCCGCGGAAGAAGTCGCCGACGCGATGGTTCGTGCGAGCCGGAGTGGACGGCGCGACACCGTGCTCACGCTGCCCGGCCGGGTGATGGTGGTGGCCAATCGGTGGGTGCCTTCCCTGTTCGACCGTGTCGCCCGCCGCATGGCGGTTGCTTCGAAGAAGAAGGACGCATGACCTCCCGCAGTCCCCGTGCCCCCCGCGCGAAGCCCGTTACAGAAGACGCGCAGGTGCCGCGCGAAGGCATCGCCACGAAGACGCGAGCTACCGCCACGGCCGCCGCATCGCCCAATGAAGCACCCGCACGGAAGCCCCGCGCCGGGCGCCCCCCTTCCGCGCCGCTCGCGGCCACTGTCTCACCCGAGCGGGCGCACCTGGTCAGCGTGCGTGGGCCGCTGCTGGACTGGTACGACCGGAACAAGCGCGACCTGCCCTGGCGCCGCACCCGGGACCCGTATGCCATCTGGCTGAGCGAAGTCATGCTCCAGCAGACCCAGGTGTCGACGGTGATTCCCTACTGGGAGCGGTTCCTCGCGCGATTCCCCACGGCGCGGGCGTTGGCCTCGGCGCCGCTGGATGACGTGCTCGCGGGCTGGAAGGGCCTGGGCTACTACAGCCGTGCCCGCAACCTGCACCGCGCCGCACAGGAAGTCGTCGCGCGCTTCGGCGGCACCCTGCCGTCCACCGCCGCGGAGCTGCTCGAACTGCCCGGCTTCGGCCGCTACACCGCGGGCGCGGTCGCCTCCATCGCCTTTGGCGAAGAAGCGCCGCTGGTGGACGGCAACGTCGCGCGCGTCTTCTCTCGCATCTTCGAGGTCGAAGGCCTTCCAGGAGACCGCCAGCGAGAGGCCACGCTGTGGGCACTCGCCACCGCGCTGGTGAAGGGCGAGCGGCCCGGTGACTTCAACCAGGCCCTCATGGAGCACGGCGCAACCACGTGCCGGCCAGAGAACCCGCTTTGCCTGCTGTGCCCCGTGCGAGGAGCCTGTGTCGCCTTCCGCAAGGGCCGCGTGGACGAGCTGCCCCCCGCCAAGGTGCGCGCCACGCCCAAGAAGCTGACGCTGGCCGTCGCCGTGTGGCCCCATGCCGGCACCCTCCTCTTCGCCCGCCGCGCGGACGCCGGCCTCTTCGGAGGCCTGTGGGAGCTGCCGGCCGCCGAAATCGCCGACGACGCGCCGGACAGCGAAGCCCGCGCCCGGCTCTCCGCCGCGCTGGGCGTCGACGTGATTCTGGAAGGCGCGCTGGGCACCGTGAAGCGGCAGCTCACCCACCGAGACCTCTCGCTTCGGCTGCTGCGCGTCTCCGGCCCTCGCCGGCCCGCGAGCACGCCCGCCTTCCAGGAGCTTCGCTGGTGCGCCCCGGATGACGCGGCGAAGCTCGGCATGAGCACCGCGATGCAGCGAGCGCTCGACCTCGCGCTGAAAGCGGGCGTGCTGCCAGGCGACTGAAGGCCCCCACGCCGGCCCCGCATCCGCCGCCTGTCCGTCGCTCGACACAGAGGCAGTCCTCCTGTCGCACTGACAACCCCGGCCCCCCGCATGCCGGTTCCTTTCAGCATCGACGCGCCCCAATCTCCGCGGACTCTTTCCACCGGAGGAATCCGAGCATGGCACGCCACACCGCCAACAAGCAGACGGGGCCGTCTTCCAGCAAGCCGCCTGCCCCCTCGGCCCAAACCAGGCCGCAGGCTCCGGAGTCGCGTCCCGGCCCCACCAACGAGCAGATTGCCCGCAGGGCCTACGAAGTCTTCCTGGCCCGGGGCGGTACGCACGGCAACTCCGAGCAGGACTGGTTCCAGGCCGAGCGCGAACTTCGGCTCGGCCGTCAGTGACAGTCCGCTGTCACACGGGCGCGCCGCCGCTGAGTGCAGGCCGAGCTCGGGGGCGGACCGCCAGGCCCACTCACCTCGTCACGCGCCGCCGCTTGCGCTCCGGGGGCGCGTCCGAGGCGTGCGCGGAGGCACGTGGGCCGTAGTAACGCCTCAGCCAGCGGCTGAGCCCGTCGAAGCCAGGGAAGAGCACGCGCTCGGTGATGTTGCTCTGGTCCAGCTTGTCGCGCACCTCCCACTTGAGCGCGGCGGGGATGATGAGCTTGCGCACGCCATCCGCCTGGGCTTCGAGGAAGGTGTCCAGGCGAAGCTCGGGCCCGTTCATCACCGAGAAGAGCGCGAACTGATTCACGATGCGGGCGTCCAGCGACGGTGGCTCCAGGAAGAGCACGAACGGGTGCTTCGCGAGCTGGTCGAAGGTCGAAAGGTCCGACGCCGTCGTGGCCAGCATCTCCCCCGTGAAGACATCCGCGCCTTCTCGCTGGAGCAGCGCCTTCAACCGCCTGGGAAGGTGACGATTCGTCTGGCGGTAGTCCACACACCACACCGCGCCGTCCTCTCCGTACCACTCCGGGTTCTCGGTGAGGAAGTGGAGCGCCACATAGGGGCTGAAGGTCCAATCCAGCATCCGCGTGGGCAACCCATGATGCTGGGCCAGGGCGAGCCAGTCCCAGACTGACTCCACGGGCTGCGGGCTGTAGCTCCGCGCGTACTTCCGGAAGGCCCTCAGCAGGTCCTTCTCCTTGCGCACGAACAGCCCCTTGCGATTGAGCGCCGTGGACAGGTCGTTGGTCACCTGAGGCATGCCACGGAAGACAAAGGTGGACCGGTGACGCCCCAACACCTCGCTCCACGACCCGGCGAAGAGCGCGTCCTGCAGCTCCAACCATGTCCCGATTCGCTGTTCCAACATGGCCCAGAACCCCCGCGACACAATAAGCATCGCGGCGGGACGGGCCCGCCCAGGGCCGGGGCCGCTCAGTGGGGATTCACGGTGTCAACGGAAGGACGCTCGGCGGAGAGCGCGCTCCGGAGCCGCCGCTGCGCCACCTTGAGCTCCTCCAGGATGCGCTCCGCGTCGATGACCGAGCGCATCGCCAGCCCGCAGGCGGGCGTCAGCACCACCGTGGACACCACCTGCGCGAAGGTGAAGCCAGCGGGCAGCGCCGCCTTCAGCGTGGCCTCCACTGAGTCCACCAGCTCTCCCACCTCGTAGGTGGACGCCAGGTCCGTGGGGATGATGCCCAGGCTCAGCGTCGCGCCCGCGGCGAGGAAACGCTCCAGCGCGGCCCCCGCCTCCACCATCGCGTCCAGCGACAGCCGCACGTCCAAGGAGAGCAGGTCCGGCTGGACGTCCAGCAGCGCGGCCCAATCCGTGTTGCCGCAGCAGTGCAGGCCCACCAGCGCGCCTTCGCGCTGCAAGGCCACCACCAGCAGCTTCAGCTCCTGCATGGCAATCAGGTGCCGGGGATTCGTGCGCTGGAGCGCGTAGAGCCCAGGCTCATCCAGATAGAACAGCGGCGTGGTGCCCGCGCGGCGCAGCGCCTTCACCATGGCCAGTGAGCGCGCCAGGGACAGCCGGTACATCGCTTCATCCAGGCCCGGCACCTCCAGCGCGGGCTGTCCGTCAGTGGTGCGCGCCACCGAGCGCACCGTGAAGGGACCCGCGAGCTGCGCCTTCGCGAAGGCCAGCTTCCGCGCCTCCACTTCCCACAGGAAGGGCCGCCACGCCCGGCACGCCTCGGGTGAGGGCTCGAAGGCCTCGAACTGGCCGGACTGGAACGCCGCCTCCAGCCGCGCCTCGAAGGCAGCGCGCCCCGCGTGCCAGGCCGCGAGGTCCACCGTACACAGGCCTTCCTCATCGAAGGCCAGGCCCGGCAGCCCCTCCAGGGCCGCGGGAATCATCAACTCCGAGGGCTTGCCCACTGGCAACTGCGGCAGGAACGGAATGTCCAGGGCCAGCGCGGCCTGGAGCCCCAGCTCCACTTGCGTGTGCGGCAAGCTCCCGATTCCGGTGGTGGCGCAGGCAGGCAGCAACTGGACGGCTCGGCGGATGTTCGGCGCGCTCATGGCGCGGACTCTATCCCCTCCCCGGCCTTCCGGTGTGGCTGCCCATCCCCGATGCGCCGGGTTCCCGACCTTCCCGTCCGGCAACAACGTTCCACCCAAGAACCGGGAAGCACCCCGGCGGACAAGGGAGGGGGCATTCATGAACAGGCGCTGTGGATGGGGGACGGGCACCCTGGCGGCGGCATTGCTCGCCAGTCCCGCCGTCGCGGAGACGCCCCGCGCCGTCAAGGCGCAGCCCGCCCCGGGCTTCGGGGCCTCCGGCCTGACGGTGCGCAGCGGCGTGACGACCTGGTCGGGCAACGTGGGCAGGGAGACAGGCGTGGGCGCGTTCCTGGCCCTGCTGGGGGAAGTCCCCATTGTCTCCGGCGTGGGCCTGGAGCTGGGCTACGAGGGCTCCGCCAACGGCTACGCGGAGCCCCGGCGCGGCACGCTGTGGCGGCACAACGGCGGCCTGCTGGCCAAGGTGGGCCCCACGCTCTTCTCGCAGTGGAAGCCCTTCATCGGCGCGGGCGCGGGCGTCAGCTACTTCCACCCCACGCCCATGGACGTGGGCACCGCCTTCGAGAAGGGCTGGGGCGCGGAGGTGCCACTCGCCGCCGGGCTCGAGTACCGGTACAGCGGCGTCACCGCCGGCCTGCGCGCCACCTACCGCGTGCTCGTGGCGCGGGACTTCGCCCCCAGCAGCGCGGACGTCGGAAACCTCTTCAGCGCCGACCTCAGCCTGGGCGCGCGCTTCTGAGCCGCCCTGCACCGGTTTCCGGCGCGACGGGGCGCGACTCGCGGCCGGAAGAAGGCGGAGGGCCTCAGGGGCCGGTATTCGCGGACACCGCCTCGAGAAACCCCAGGGCCGCCTGCCGGATGCTGGCGTTGGAGTCGTTCTGACTGGCCCAGGCCAGCAGCGGGCGTACTTCGAGCGTGGTGGTGACCCGGGAGCCCAGGAACTGGACGAGCTCCGCCCGCAGCCCGTCCGATGGGTCCCCCCGCAGCGCCTGCTCGAGCGCAGGCAAGAGCGGGCCCAGCGGACGGAAGCTGGCGGCGAAGACGACGGCCTTCCGGACCTCCGGCGAAGGGTCCCCGAGCAGCCGCTGCGCGAGGAGCGGGTCCACCGCCGGGTCAACCAGCAACCGGAGCGCCTCCACCGCGGCCTGCCGCACCTGGGGGGCTGCTTCGCGCAACCCCTCTTCGATGTAGCCGAGCGCACGGGCGTCCCGTGTGTTCCCCAGCGCCCGCATCAACAGGGCCTTCTCCTCCACCGAGTTCGACGAACGAAAACGCGCGCCCAGCTCCTGGACGAGCGTCTCCGAGCCCCGTGCATCCTGGGCCCCCATCCGCATGGCCGCGTTGCCCAGCGCCAGGGTCGCGGTGTCCCTCAGCTCCGGCTGCGTGTCACGGGCGCGCGCCCGGAGCGCCTCCACCCCCTCCGGAGTGGGCGCCTCCGCCATGCCCAGGGCCGCGACCGCGTCTGTACGGACCGGTACGGACACGTCGCCATCCTCGAGGATGCGGGAGAGGGCCTGAATCGACTCCGTCGTGCTGGCCGCTGACAGCGCGCCCAACATCGGGCTGGCGGCGAGCGGCTCCAGCCCCTCATGCAGCACCCCTGGCACCTTCAGGGCCTCCGCGGGCTCCAGCACGAACAGCGCGCGCAGGCGCTCCATCGCCAGGGTCCTCGCGTCGTCCCGCGCCTGCTCGTCCTTGGGCAGCGCGCGCAGGTCCCCGAGCATGTCCTCGAAGCGGCGCCCGCCCAGAATCTGCCGGTGGTGAGCCTGCGGGTCCTGCGCCTGGCCCTGGATGCTGGCCAATGGGACGGTGGTCAGCCGGTCTCGCAGCGCGGTCAGCGCACCTGGCAACGAGGTGTCCCGACTCCGCCCCAGCAGCCGCAAGCTCAGCCGCAGCTCGTGACTCGCCCGGGGCATGCCGTCCCCCGCGTCCACCTCCAGTTGCTCGCTGGCCACCAGCGCCTCCGTCCACAGGTCCGCGCCCAGTTGGAACCGCGAATCGGTGCGCACCTCGATGCGAAGCTTGTCCTTCGCGAGCGGTTGAAGGCCCTGCGCGGTCGCCACATGGGTATAGGCCAGCTTCGACTTGGAGAAGCGCAGCGGCTCCTCCACGCGCCGGTACGCGGCGTCGTACTGGCCCGTGGCGTCGTGCTCCTCGCTCTGCCAGCCCGCTCCGGGGACGCCCTGCACCACGAACTGCGTCGCCGCCACCACCGAGCGGAGCAGTCCCTGGGCCAGCACGTCCGTGCCCGTTTCCATGTGGACGAGCCGCGCGGCCCCCGTGCGCTCCAGCGTCACGAAGAACGGGAGGGAGAGGCTCCCCATCAGCATCTGCCGCTGGTCCGGTGACAGCGCGTCATGCCCCTCGACATCGACGGAGACATTCTCAGGCAGCAGGCTCACCCGTGCATCGACCCGCGTATCGTTCGCGCTGACGATGCCCACTCGCCACTCGCCCTTGAGGTGAAAGCGCATGGACGGCGGCGCGTCGCCCTGCGGCTGTGTCTGTTTGAACGCCACCTGCTGCGTCACATCCAGCGAATACCGGTACTCCGAGCCCGGCACCCAGGCCCGCGTTCCATCCACGCTGGCGCGCGCGGGCTCAGGCTCGGACTGCGACAGGGACGGCTGAAGCGTCGCAGTCGCGCGCGAGGGTTCCGAAGCCGGATTGGGGATGGCCGCCTCCGTCCGGCTCCACCACCATGCAGCGGAAAGTCCCAAGACAAGAAGGGCTGCCAGCGACAAGGCTTGACGACGCTTCGGTACGGGGCGCATGGCGCCAATCGCTAGCATGCATCAGGGGGTTTCGCCTAGGGGCTGGCCGCCTCAAGGCAGACAACAGCCATCCCCCTGCACACAGCGACCGTCCAAAAACTATCCTCTACGAGTATGGAACGATTGACACCCGCAGTGACATGCCTGTACTGAGCCTTCTTGATTTCGGGCTCTGTTTGACTGCCCCCGAAAGGACACCGCACATGCAAAAGCCGAAAGCGACTTTGGGTTTCGCAGCGCTGTTGTTCGCAGTGGTGGCTTCGCAGGCCGCGCAGGCACAGGTGCCTGCGTATGTCGACCCGGTCATCTACACGGTCAACCCGGATAGTTTTCCCGCCACGACCTACCCAACGGGCTATCAGCTCAACAACAACTATCCCTGGGAGTCGACGTACCCGTTCTCACCTTCGTATTCGGCGACCGAGCAGCAAATCATCATCAATGACGAGCTCGCGCGGACGGGCGGCGAACTGGGGACAGACCCGGTCGACGGCAGCCCGAACATCACCATCAACCAGGGCATCATTCCCGAGGCACACATCGAGAATGTGCAGCCCGCGGTCGTGGTGGCGACGGAAGTCACGCCTCCATCCAACGGCACCACCCCCTTCAGCCGCAGCTACTACCGGAAGAATGACTTCGGCAACAGCCTCTTCGGTGCGGGCTACATCATCGATGCGGCGATGACGGCGTCTCCGGCGACGGGTGTCGCGGAGAAGAAGGTCGAGGCCTATGCCGACGGCAAGGTCTTCGCCGTGGCGTTTGGCGCGGAGCGAGAGATTGTCCGGGGCCGCGCGGAGCTCACCGGCCAGCAGGGCGGAAACAACAGCGGCACCGCCCGGCTCTACGCCATGGGCCAGCAAATCTGGTCCGGAAACCTGTACACCAGCTTTGAAATCACGCCCATCAACTGGAGCCGCACGTTCTTCTCCGTCTCCAAGCGGTTCATGGTGGGACCGGTTCCAGTCTCCGTGGCGGCGTCCGTGGGCGGCGGCGTGAAGCTGACCGTCTCCGGGCAGGTTGGCCCGACCATCGCCAGGCTGACCACCGCCGCGGGAGGCTGGGCCAACGCCACCGCGTCCGCGGGGGTGGATATCATCGTCGCGGGGGTTGGCGTCGAGGGCAACCTGGTCCTCGTCAATGTCAGCCTGCCAGCCTTCGCCGAGCTGTTCTGGCCGTTCTACTCGCTCGACTACACGCTCCGGTCCAACCTGAACCTGACCGCGCTCTCCGGCAACATCAAGCTCTGGGTCCGGGTCGGCTTCTGGTTCCTCAAGAAGACGTGGCGCGTGACGATTGCAAGCTGGTCCGGCACCACCCAGAACTGGCCTCTCTTCACCCAGAACGGCTCTCTCATCCTGGGCATGGAGCCCATGGGCATGTGAGGCGTCTTTGACGCGCCGGGCACGGAGCTGCCTGCAAGGTGCTCCGGGCCCGGCAGGGCATCCGCCGCTATTCGCCCGCGGGGACGAGGATGTCCGGCACGTTGCTGCGCAGAATCATCCGGTTCATCTCGTCGACGTACTCGCTCTGGAAGCGCTGCGAGCCATTGAGGTAGCCCTGGGCGATGATGATGTTGGACGTGAAGTCCGTCGTCGCCGGCCGCACGTTGTAGGCGCGGGTGTACTCCCACTTCGTGTCCAGGGAGACGATTTCATCCTCCTGGCCATGGCGGTCCACGAGGCTGTCACCCACCCCGAGTTCACGGGCGCGCTTGAGCGTGCCATCCGGCGTGACGAGCGGGTGCTCGGTGGTGACACGCAGCGCTCCGCCGGAGCGGGTATGGAAGGTGAGGATTTCCTGCTCCGTGGCGTCACGGTCCAGCGTGTAGTGCTCGACCCGGTTCTTCATGAAGGAGAGCGCGCCAAACGAGGCCCCAGGCGAGAGCGTCACCAGGTCCGCCCGCCCGGACTCCAGGGCCTCGCGGATGCCCATGGCGCCGTCGGACAGGAGGATTTTCTGGTCCGGCGTGTAGCAGCCGGGCTCGCATAGGCCATCCATCTGGATGTGCGCGGGCTTGAAGGTGTACGGGACGTTGTTCTGGATTTGCGAGCCCGTGTACGACGCCGTCGGCGTCCCAGACGCACCCGGTCCCTTCCAAGGCGAGTACATGTTGTTGGGGTCCACGTAGACGGGGTACAGCCAGTAACCCGCCGCCGCCGCGTTGAACGCCTCCATGGAGTAGGAAGAATTCCAGAAGCGCATGTCCAGCCCGCCCCATGCCGTGGCGCCATAGGGGTTTTGTTGCTGATAGCGCTTCGCCCACTTCTGGCGCCCCTCCGCCTGGTCCGCGTTGACCAGGTCATTCGAGCACCGGTAGTTCACGGGGAACCAGCCACCACCGCCGCCGCCACCACCACCACCGCCGTCATCGGGGAACTCCTCGACCATGACGAGTTCCTCCTGCCTCCCCTCAGGCCCGCCGGCTGGGGCCGCGCTCGCTGCTCCAAGCGAGCCACAGAAGGCGGTGAGGACGGCCAGTCCCAGGGTGCGTCTGTCTTTCATCAATGATGACATTGTCATGATTCGACCTCGGTGAAATCCTGCTGTGGACACGACAAAATCCGGTGCCCGCCAGAAGCAGGCGGGACCGGATGGCTGGGGACAGGGTTTGTGAACAGCGGGCCACCGGAGCGACAGGACAAACGCCCCGGCGGCAGGGATGCGGCTACTCGCCCGCGGGGACGAGGACTTCCGGCACGTTGCTGCGCAGAATCATCCGGTTCATCTCGTCGACGTACTCGCTCTGGAAGCGCTGCGAGCCATTGAGGTAGCCCTGGGCGATGATGATGTTGGACGTGAGGTCCGTCGTCACCGGCCGCACGTTGTAGGCGCGGGTGTACTCCCACTTCGTGTCCAGGGAGACGATTTCGTCCGCCTGGCCATGGCGGTCCACGAGGCTGTCACCCACTCCGAGTTCACGGGCCCGCTTGAGCGTGCCGTCCGGCGTGACGAGCGGGTGCTCGGTGGTGACACGCAGCTCTCCGCCGGAGCGGGTGCGGAAGGTGAGGATTTCCTGCTTCGTGGCATCACGGTCCAGCGTGTAGTGCTCGACCTTGTTGTCCAGGAGTTCGACGGCGGAGAACGACGCCTCGGGCGAGAGCGTCACCAGGTCCGTGCGCCCGGACTCCAGGGCCTCGCGGATGCCCATGGCGCCGTCGGACAGGAGGATTTTCTGGTCCGGCGTGTAGCAACCCGGCTCGCACACGCCATCCATCTGGATGTTCGTGGGCTTGAAGGTATAGGGGACGTTGTTCTGGATTTGCGCGCCCGTGTACGACGCCGTCGGCGTCCCATACGCGCCCGGTCCCTTCCAGGGCGTGTACATGTTGTCTGGGTCCACGTAGACGGGGTACAGCCAATAGCCCATGGCCACGGCCTGGTTGGCCTCCAGCGTGTAACTCGAGTGCCAGTAGTTATGGTCCAGGCCTCCCCACGTCGTGATGCCGTAGGGGTTCTGCTGCTGCCAGCGCTTCGCCCAACGCTGGCGGCCCTCGGCCTGATCCGCGGAGAGCTGGTCGAACGTGCAGCGATATTCGTTGGGCGCCCACGCGGCGAAGGCTGACGACGACATCGTCAGCGAACTGATGACCGCGAAGATGGTCTTCTTCATGTCTTACCCCCTGATGGTTGGTTGAAGAACGGCCTGCTACGGGCTCGTCGCGAACTGGACGACGAACACGTCCTGTCCGCCCTGGTTGGGTGCCCCCAGGTTTCCTCGGGTCGTTCCCCACCCCAGAGCCATTCCTGAGCTGGTCATCACCACATCGCGCAACTGGTCGTCCGCGTCCGTCCCCCACTGCCAGGCGCGGTCCTGGGTGCCCGACCTGTCGAACCGGGCGACGAACGCATCGAGCCCGCCCTGGTTGGGCGTGTCCGTCATCGCACCGGCCGTCCAGCCCGCGACATAGGCATGGCCCGCGCTGTCGACGGTGAGCCCGGTGGCCAGGCTCAGGTGGCTGGCCGGACCGATGCGGCGCGTCCACTTGTGCTCGCCCGACGTCGAGTAGCGCATCAGGAAGGCGTTGGGGATGCCGTCGTTCTCGAAGGCGTTGGGCTGGGTCAGGTCGCTGTAGGAGATCGCGAGCACGTAGATGCGATCGTTCCCGTCCTGGGCGACCGCGATGGCCGCGTCGATGTCTGGCGTTCCCACCTGGGCGGTCCACTCCAGGTTCTGGGCACCGTCGAACTGGCGGATGAAGAGGTCCGTGGAGCCCTTGGGTTGAGCGGCCAGGCGGCCCTGGGTCGAGCCGACGACCCAGGTCCTCCCGCTCGGTGACACGGCGATTCCCTCACCGCGGTCATGGGCCTGGTTCAGGGAGCCGAAGACCTCCCTGTGGGCCTGCTGGCCCTGGTCGTCAATCTGGAGCAGCGTGACGTCGAAGCCATTGGCCGGCGCCTCCAGCGTGGCCCCCGCGATGCCAATCCGTCCGTTCGGACGGAGCGCGGCGGAGAGGCCGTAGTCCTCCTCCCGTGTGCCGTGCTGGACGAGCCAGGAGCGATGCCCCTGGCTGTCATACCGGGCCACGAAGACGTCCGCGCCACCCGCGGAGAACTGCCCCGGGAGCGAGTCTTGCGTGATGCCGACGACGTGCGCCTGTCCCTCGCTCGTGACGACCAGGTCCCGAGCGGAGTCCTCGCCCGGCGAACCGAACTGGTGAACCCAGTTGAACTGCAGGAGCGAGGAGAGCTTCGCCAGGAAGACATCCTGCCCGCCCCCCTGCTCTCCCGGCTCTCCGAAGGCACCACCCGTGTTGCCCGCGAGGTAGACGTTGCCCTCGGCGTCACGCCCGAGCGCCACCGCCTGGTCGTCCGCTTCGGACCCGAACTGAACGAGCACTTCCCCCGTGAGAGGGTTCCCGCAACCGTCCGTCTGGAATTGGCTGAGGATGGGCTCGGCCGCGCCCGGTTCGGAGGACGACGCGTGACAACCACAACCGAGCGAGAGGAGACCTACGAGGATGGAGCAACGCGGGATGCTGGACATGGTGGAGCGACCTCAGGGATTCGATGTCTGCTGTTGACGCGCGAGCGCCCAGAGCGCGTCAAACCTGACGCGGGCGTACTCGAGCAGGGGTTCGTATGGGGTGCCTCGGGACTGCGCCAGCAACTGCTCCGCTCGGGCCCGGTCGTTGTGGAGGAGAATCATCATCATCTCCACCTTGTCTCCCGACAACGAGCGCCGCACGTCCAGGTCCTGGGTGGAGCGGATGTTGCGTGCCATCACGAGCGATTCGACGGTATCGAGCAGATGCGCCCGCTCGGGATTGTCCTTCCATTCGAGCGCCATCCCCAGATACTCGACCCGGTACATCCGGCGGAATTGGTTGTCGTCGCTGTAGGTCTGTTCGCTTTCAGCCAACAAGTCCTGCCGCGCCACTTCAATCCGTGCGCGGTCCTTGTAGATGCCGCGCAGTTGCTCCCGCTCCTCTGGCTTGAGAAGCACCTTGCGCTGCAGCGTCCGGAACTGGGCCAGGTCGGGGTTGCTGGCCATCATCTCATCCCTCAAGTCGTCCACCCGGAACCGCGGGCGGCGCTGCCCCACGGCCTCGCCCGGCGCGGCGGGCTCGGAGATGACCACCGGCGTGGCATCCTCCGCGAGCGGCTCCACGAGGGGCTGCGCGGCGGGTGGCGCGGGGGGAACGGACGCCGTGACGGAGGGGGCCGGAGGTGGTGCCTCTGGCGGCGGGGCTGGAGCCCGACCCGCACCGTTCCAGAGCGCGAAGAGCAGCGCGGCGGCAACACAGGCGACACCCACGCCAATCCCTGCCGTGCGTCTTGGAGAACGTGGCATCTGAGGTCCTTGCAGGGGTCTACGCCCAAGAAGAGGGAACGGCCCGGGGCCCGGCCCCTTCGGGAAGGGGCCGGTGCCCTGGAGCGGTGCTTCACTCCAGGGCGGGGTTCACGAGCGCCGGGGCCTAGAAGATGCCCAGGCGGTTGAGCGCGGCGCGCAGGTCGGGACGAGGGCCGATGCGGCGGGCATCCGGGGCCTGGGCGCTACCGGTGCTGGAGAGCACGTCACGCAAGGCCAGCGGGCTCAGCGGGAACCGGCCGCGGGCCTGGAGCGCGCCCTGGAGGGAGGCGGCGGCGCCGGTGATGATGGGCGAGGCGCTGGAGGTCCCGCTGAAGGTGGCGGTGTAATAGGTGTTCTCCGTGCCGCCATTGAAGCGATCGCCATAGCCCAGGGTGACGACGTTCTCGCCCCATCCGTGGACGTCGGGGCGGCTTCCGTAGTTCGTCCAGCACATCGGCGCGCGGCCCTGCGAGGAGCCGGCCGCGACGACGATGGCGCCCGAGTCGCGCACGTCGCGGTTGAAGGCGTTGTTGTAGGCGGCGTCATCCAGGTTGGAGCTGCCATTGCCCGCGGCCTCGACGACCACGACGCCATTCAAGGTGGCCTGGACGATGGCGTCGAACTCCGCCTGCCAGTACTCCATGGCGATGTAGTCGCACTGACCGAAGTTGCAGGTGCACGGCGTGCTGTTGGGCGGCCCCTGGCGGTGCAGTTCGATGAGGACGACGCCACCAGCGCCCGCGGCGACCGCGGCATTGGCGATGGCGCTGGCCGCGCTCTGGGCGCCGATGGACTCGTAGCCCGCCCGAGCGGCGTGGGCGATACCCGTCACGCCGAAGCCATTGGACACGCCCACGATTTCACCCAGCACGGCGGTGCCGTGGTTGCGCCAGCTCAGGTCGTTGAACTGGGTGCCACCCTGGTGGAAGAGGCCAGGCATGTCCTCGTGGGTGGTCCGCCAGCCGCCCTCCACGTCCACGACCTTGACGTTCGCCCCGCTGCCACCCGCCACCGTCCACGCGTAGTGCGCGTCGATGCCGGTGGGCGCGGCGCCCAGGTAGCCCTGCTCACCCTGGAGGTTCGGGCCGGCCTTCAGCAGCATCGGCGTGAGGAAGTTGGGCCAGTTGACCGCGGCGGGCTCCGCGGCGGGCTCCGCGTAGGCGGTCTCCACGCTCGGCAGCGCGTCGAGTTTCTCCACCAGGTCCCTGACTTGCTCGAAGGTGGTGCCGGGGCGGATGGGAACCTCGAAGTAGAGGTTCAGGTCGGCGACCTCCTGACCGCTGAGGGTCTCCGTCGCGAACTTGCGCGTGTCGAGCAGCTTCTCGTCGGCGGTGAACATCCGGCCCAGCCCGCGTGCATGCGGGTCGGCGGCGACGAGCGAGGCCACGGCGGCCATGTCCGCCGCCACGGACGGGCCCGTCAGGCCCCGCTGGCTCAACTGCCCCAGCTCGCGCGCGCCACGCGTCTCGGACAGCGCGACGAGCTGCTCTCCGCGCAGGCGAACGCGGGTGCCTTCGTGGAACTTCACGACGACGCGCGGAATCTCCACGTTGCGCCGCAGCTCCACCACGCCCTTGCGTGCCAGTGGCCGGGGCTTGAGCTCGAGGCCATCCGCCGCGCTCGCGGGGAGCGCCATTGTCAGGGCGAGCACTGCGACGAACAGCTGCGAAACCGAGCTCTTCCGCCTTCCAGTTCTTCCGTGCATGAAACGGCTCCTTGGTTGATTACTGCTGCCCGCGGCTGTTGAAGCGGGCGACGAAGACGTCCTGGCCTCCGGCATGGGCTCCGCCGAGACGGCCCGTGGTGTAGCCAGCGATGACGACATCCCCCGCGCGGGTGAGCGCGACGGCATGGGCTTCGTCCATGCCCGGGGTGCCCAGCTGTCGCGCCCACAGGCGCGTTCCGTGGGCGTCGTACTTCACGACGAAGGCGTCCCGGCCCCCCTGGTTGGGACCGTCCATGGCGCCGTGCGTCCCTCCAGCGACGTAGATGGCGCCGTGTTCGTCCACCGCGAGCCCCGTCGCGCGGTGGAGCTCACGGGGGGAGCCGATGCGCTGGACCCAGTGCAGGCGCCCCAGCGGGTCGTACTTGAGGAGGAAGGCGGAGGAGATGCCGTCGTTCTCCGCGCGGCCCGTGGCCAGGTCGCTGAAGGAGAGCGCCAGCATGAGGATGGAGCCGTCCGGCGCGATGGCGACCTTCAGCCCCGCGTCGATGTCGGGAGTGGCCGGCTGCCGCGCCCACGTCAATCCCAGCGCGGGGTCGAGGTGAGCGAGGACGGTGTCGAACGAGCCCGCGTTCGCCGAGGCGAACCCACCCAGCGTGGCGCCCACCAGCACGACGGAGCCATCCGCGCTGACGGCGACCGCCTCCGCCCGGTCATGGCCGTCCGTCCCATGGCGCCGCGTCTCGAGCCCCATCCCATCCCGCGCGTCCAGCACCTCGACGCGCATGTCGAAGCTCACGTCGGGCTTCTCCATCGACCCGCCCGCGAGAAAGACGTGGCGGCCGTCCCGCGAAAGGGCAACGCCGAGCCCGGTGTCTTCCTGGGCGGAGCCGCGTTGGACGAGCCACTCCAGCGCGCCTCCAGCATCGTGCTTGATGGCGAAGGCATCCCCCTGACCGAGGTTGAAGGCGCCCGGCATCGCCGAGGGCGTGCTGCCCACCACATAGGTTTCGCCCTGGGGAGAGACGGCGAGGCCCTTCACGGTGTCGTCCCACGCCGAGCCGTACTGACGCAGCCACCGGGGCTGGGCGGTGACATCCAGGCTGGCCACGAAGGCGTCCTGGAACTGGCCTCGCGTGAGGCTCTCCTCCTCCAGCACGCCCAACGTGGTGCCCGCCACGAAGATGTGGCAGTCGGCGTCGAGCCCGACGTCCACCGCCACGTCATCACCAGGGCTGCCGAACTGGATGATTCTCCAGGAGGGGGAAAGGCATCCTCCGCCGCCGATGAGGACGGGATGTTCGGAGGGCGTGAGGGGCCCCTCGAAGGGCGCGGGGGACTGGCACGCCGCGAGCGCTGGCAGCAGCCAGAGGGGGATGGAGCGGCGAGACATGCGGAGACCTACGGTGGGGGCGCCGGGTGTCATGGCTGTTTCGCGGCGAGCGCCCAGAGCGCGTCGTAACGGGTCCGGGCGTGCTCGAGCAGCGCACCCAGGCGGGAGCCGTGCAGGCCCTGCAGCATGGACTCGGCCCGCGCCCGGTCGTTGTGCAGGAGAATCATGAACAGCTCGACCTTGTCGCCCGACAGGGAGCGGCGCAGCTCGAGCTCCATGTCAGGGTTCAGGTTGTCGGCGCGCAGCAGCTCCTCGATGTCGTTGAGCAGCGCGGGGCGCTCCGGGTTGTCCTTCCACTCGAGCGCGGAGCCCAGGAACTCCACCTGATAGAGCCGCCGGAACTGCGCATCCTCGGAGAAGGTCCGCTCCCCGGTGGCCAGCAGGTCCGCCTTCGCGGCATCAATGACTTCGCGGTCCTTGAAGAGGGATTGGAGCGACGCCTGCTCGTCACCCTTGCGCAACACCTTGCGTTGCAGGTGACGGAACTGCGCCAGGTCCGGGTTCGCGGCCATGACGCGCTGGCGAACCGCATCCAGCGGGGAGCCAGGCCGCGCGAGCGCGGCTGGCACCGGGCCCGAGGCCGGCGCGAGCGGCGTGTTGACCAGGATGGTGGCCCCCTGAGCCAGTCCCGGGCGCGGCGTGGGCACGGTGGCGGGCGCCGGGACGTGACGAGGTTCGGGCACCGCCGCGACGGGCGGAGCGGATGGCGGCACGGAAGACGGCTCCGGGAGCAGCAGCCAGAAGACAAACGCCGCCGCCAGCGCCAGGGCGCCGATGAGGGGTAGGACTGTTCTGGGCATGAAAGGGAAACGGGCCATCTTCGGTGGACCTCGCGTCTGTGAATCAGGGAGGACGGAGCCCCCGTGTCTGCCGGGGGCCCGGTCCGGGGCTGCCTGGGATTCAGGGAGGAGTCACCCCTTACGGGATGAGCTCATCCGGGACGTTGACGCGGAGGATGAGGCGGTTGAGCTCCTCCACGTACTCGCTCTGGAATCGCCCGGAGCCGTTGAGGTAGCCCTCGGCCACGAGGATGTTCGAGGTCAGGTCGTGGGTGACGGGGCGCAGGTTGTAGACCTTGCCGAACCACGCCTGTTGCTGGATGCCGGTGATTTCGTCCGTCGTGCCGTCCTGCCGGACCAGGTGCTCTCCGGCGACGAAGTCCTTGGCCTTCTTCATCGAGCCCTCGGCGGTGACGAGCGGGTGCTCGAGCGTCACGGACAGGCTGCCCCCCGACCGCGTGCGGAAGACGAGGATGTCCTGCTGGACGGCGTCACGGTCCAGGGTGTAGCGCTCCACCGTGTTCGGCATCGTGCGCAGGTTGCCGAACGACGCATCCGGGGAGAGCGTGACGAGCTCGGCGGTACCAGCCTCCTGCGCCTTCTGGATGGGAACGTAACCATCCTGGAAGAGCACCTTCTGGTCCGGGGTGTAGCAGCCCGGCTCGCAGACGCCGTCCATGACGATATGCACGGGCTTCACGAGGTGGTTCAGCGCGTCAATCTGGTTGCCGGTGAGGGCCGCGGTGTCAGTGCCAAGCGCGCCGGGGCCGCGCCAGGGCTCATAGCCCGTGTTCGGATCCACATACACCGGGTACACATGGGTGTTGTACAGGTTGAGGGCGTCCTGCGCGTCCTGGTTGTAGACGGTGGCCCAGAAGCGCTGATCCTTCCCGGTCGAGATGTTGTACGGGTCCGCGTCTGCCCACCGCTTCGCCCAGGACTGACGGCCGCGCGCCTGGTCCGAGGTGAGCTGGTCGAACGCGCAACGATAGTGACTGGGCACCCACGCCGCCGTGGCCTGTGTGGCAATTCCGAAGGCAACCGCGAGCGTCGGCAGAAATGTCTTCTTCATGCATCCTCCTGAGTGGAAAGACTCACGTCCCCTGTCGCCGAGAACGTGATGACGACAGGGACTGTCGCCCGCACCCGTGCCATGGGCACACGGCCCCACTGCCATGCTCCGGGAGCGGTTTTCTGCGCTGGCAATCCCGCGAACGCGTGAGAAGAACAGGCTCCTCGCGAACCGCCAGCGGGCAATGCCTGGAACTTTGCGTGTGATTGCGTGGGTTCCGCTGGAAGAAGCGGACGTGCTAGGCGGCACCCGGCCGTTGGAGGGTCCACGACCTCGCGGCCCGGCCAGGAGCGGATGCGCTCCTGACGGTGCGACGGAAATGACAGCGCTTCGCCTGGAGTCTCACGGCGGTGTCTCCCCCCTCAAGGGCGCTCGAGGCGCCCCCATTCAACTGAACTGCAGGAACGGTCGGCATCATACCGATAGTGAACCCGCAATCAATACCTTCAACTCTTTTTCTGCCAGATTGAGATGACATGGATTCATGGCGTCCAGGCGCCCTGAAAACATACACCCCATCTCAGAGGCGCTAGATAAAATCCCTTACGCCAATCCTGAGAGTCTTTGCCTGCCGTCAGAGCAGCGACATCCGTGCAACCCCTTACACCGCTCCGCACGGCGGAGCCTCGGCGAGTGAAGGATTGCAGCGGCGACGCCTGGCGTCCCGCCGCGGGCGAGCATTGCCTGCGCGGCGGGACGAACTGCCAGCATTCACTTCCGAGCCGTCACGTCACGGAGAAGTACGACGCCTGCGGATGGTGGAAGACGATGGCGGACACCGAGGCCTCCGGCTCCATCATGGAGCCGTCCGTGAGCTGCACGCCGATGTCCTCCGGCCGCAGCGCCGCGAACAGCTTCGACTGGTCCTCCAGCCGGGGACAGGCCGGGTAGCCGAAGGAGTAGCGCTTGCCCACGTACTCCGCGCGGAAGCGCTCCAGCATCGTCATGTCCTGCCGGTCCGGCGTGCCCCACATGCTGCGCAGCTGCGTGTGCAGCAGCTCCGCGTAGCCCTCCGCCGTCTCCAGCGCCAGCGCCTGCACGGCGTGCATCTTCAGGAACTCGCCCTTCGCCTTCAGCTCCTCGGACAGCTCGCGGATGCCGGAGCCCGCCGTGACGACGAACATGGCCACGTTGTCCGTCGGCGCGCCGCCCTCCAGCGGGCGCAGGTAGTCCGCCAGGCACAGGCCGCCTTCGCGGTCCTGGCGCGGGAAGTCGAAGGACGCGGCCTCCTTGCCGGACGCGCCGTCGAAGAGCACCACCCGGTTGCCGTCACTGCCCGCCTTGTAGAACTGGAAGACCGCGCGGGCCTGCATGAGGCCGCCGCGCAGGAAGCCCTTCAGCTCCTCCACGGCCTCCTTGAGGGCGAGCGCCTTGCGCCCCTCCTCCGTCTTCGCCAGCTCCGCCTCGGCCGGCGTCCCCAGCACACGCGCTGAGGAGCGCAGGCCCAGGTGCCGCCCGTACAGCATCACCGGGTTGATGAACTTCCAGATGTGGTCCAGCGGCGTGTTGGTCAGCACGTGCCGCTCCCAGTCCGGCGCGGTCGGCACGGCGTCCAGCACCTTCACGTCGGCGCTGCGCCCGCGCGTCACCACCGCCGCCGGGGCCGGCCGCTCCTTCACCTCGCGCGCCAGCTTCTCCCGGCGGACGGCCAGCTCGCCGCGCAGCTTCTCGTGTGAGGACGGGTCGACAATCTGCTTGGCCAGCTCGAGCCCGTTCATCGCGTCCTGCGCGTAGGCCACCGTGCCGGCGCCGTAGGCCGGGGCGATGTTGCGGTCCACGAAGTTGCGGCTGAGCGCGGCGCCGCCCACCAGAATCGGCACGTCCACGCCCGCCCGCTTCAGGTCCTCCGCGGTGGCCACCATCTGGTGCGCGCTCTTCACCAGCAGGCCCGACAGTCCCAGGATGTCCGGCTGGTGCTCGCGCACGGCCTGCACCAACTGCTCGGGGGGCACCTTGATGCCCAGGTTCACGATGTGGAAGCCGTTGTTGGCCAGGATGATTTCCACCAGGTTCTTCCCGATGTCGTGCACGTCGCCCTTCACCGTGGCGAGCACCACCTTGCCGCGCATGGCCGCCTGGGCCTTGCTCATGTGCGGCTCCAGGAAGCCCACCGCCGCCTTCATGGACTCGGCGCTCTGGAGCACCTCCGCGACAATCAGCTCGTTGGCGCCGAAGAGGCGGCCCACCTCATCCATGCCCTTCATCAGCGGGCCGTTGATGATTTCCAGCGGAGTGTACTTCTGCATGGCCGCTTCCAGGTCCGCGGTGAGGCCGTCACGCGTGCCCTCGATGATGTAGCGCTGGAGCCGCTCCTCCAGTGGCAGCGTGCTCACCTGGACCCGCGCGGCCTTGCGCTCACGGAAGGCCGCCGCGAAGGGCGTCACCGGGTCCGCGCCGCGGTTGTAGAGCAGGTCCTCGGACAGCTTGCGCTCTTCCTCGGGGAGCGACGGGTAGCGCTCCAGCTTCTCCGAGTTGACCAGCGCCATGTCCAGGCCCGCCTGGACGTTGTGGTACAGGAAGACGGAGTTGAGCACCTCGCGGCCCGCGGCGGGCAAACCGAAGGACACGTTGGAGATGCCCAGCACCGTCTTGCAGCGCGGGAAGCGCTGCTTGATGAGGCGCACGCCTTCAATCGTCTCCACGCCGCTGCCGATGTACTGCGCGTCCCCCGTGGCACAGGGGAACACGAGCGGGTCGAAGTACAGGTCCTCCGGCTTCATGCCGTACTTCTTCGTCAGCAACTCGTACGAGCGCTCCGCCACCTCCAGCTTGCGCTGGCGCGTGACGGCCATGCCCACCTCGTCGATGCAGCCCACCACCAGGGCCGCGCCGAAGCGGCGCGCCAGCGGCACCACCTTCTCGAAGCGCTCCTCGCCGTCCTCCAGGTTGACCGAGTTGATGATGGCCTTGCCCTGGCTGTAGGTGAGCGCCATCTCGATGACGCGCTCGTCGGTGGAGTCAATCATCAAGGGCACGCGCACCTTCTTGATGACCGCCTCCAGGAAGTTGCGCATGTCCTCGAGTTCGTCGCGGTCCGGGTTGGCCAGGCAGATGTCGATGACCTGCGCGCCCCGCTTCACCTGCGCGCGCGCAATCTCCGACGCGTCGTCGAACTGGCCAGCGACGATGAGCTCCTTGAACTTCTTGCTGCCGATGACGTTGGTGCGCTCGCCCACGATGAGGGGGCGCTGCTCGTCCGTCACCTCCAGGTAGTCCACGCCCGACAGCGAGGCCCGGGGACGCGGCGAGCCCGCGCGCGGCTTCAGCCCCTGCACCGCCTTGGCCATCGTCTCGATGTGCCCCGCGTGCGTGCCACAGCACCCCCCCACCACGTTGAGCCAGCCCTGCTCACAGAAGCGCCGCACGGAGCGCGCCAGCATCTCCGGCGTCTCCAGGTACTTGCCGTTCTCGTCCGGCAGGCCCGCGTTGGGCACGCACGACACGGGGAACGCGCTCATCGACGCCAGCGAGCGCAGGTGGTCCGTCATGAAGTCCGGGCCCGTGGCGCAGTTGAGGCCCAGGTACAGCAGGTCCGTGTGCTCCAGCGACGCGGCCAGGCTCTCCACGCTCTGCCCGGCCAGCATGGTGCCCATGGGCTCAATCGTGCCGGACACCGCCACCGGCAGCGCGTAGCCCAGCTTCTGGAACGCGCGCTCGGCGCCCAGCAGCGCCGCCTTCACGTTGCGGGTGTCCTGCGCCGTCTCAATCAGCAGGTAGTCCGAGCCCCCCAGCGCGAGCCCTTCGGCCTGCACCGCGAAGTTGTCCACCAGTTCCTCGAAGGTGACGCCGCCGGTGACGCTGATGGCCTTGGTCGTGGGGCCAATGGAGCCCGCCACCCAGCGCATGCGGCCGTCCTTCGCCTCGGCGGCGGCGGCGGCGTTGCGCGCCAGCCGGGCGGAGACCTCGTTGATTTCGAGCGCCTTGTGGCCCAGGCCGAACTCCGCCAGCACCAGCGGCGTGCCGCCGAAGCTGTCCGTCTCCGTCACGTCCGCGCCGGCCTCGAAGTAGCGCGCGTGGATGGACTCCACCAGTTCGGGGCGCGTGAGGACGAGGTGCTCGTTGCACCCCTCGTACTCCGGGCCGCCGAAGTCCGCCGCCTTGAGGTCCTCGTTCTGGAGCAGCGTGCCCATGGCGCCATCCAGCACCAGCACGCGCTCACGCATCGCGGCGCGCAGGGCCTCCACGCGACGGCCGTTCTCACCAGGAGGCAGCGGGAGGGCAGCGGGGACAGGGCTCGTCATGACGGTTTGACTCCAGTCAGCAGGAAGACACGAAAGGGGCTGGCCCCGTCCCGGGCGTGCGTCTCCCGGGTCAGGGACGTGAAGCCGGCCTCGCGCAGCGCGGCTTCGAGGGATTCAGGCGCGAAGCCCAGGTGCCGGTGGCCCAGCCGCTCCAGCACCCAGCGCTCCTCGTGCGGCATCAACTCCAACAGCACCAGCCGGCCGCCCGGCTTGAGCAGGCGGGCGGACTCGGCCAGCACCGCCTGCGGCTCCTCCACGTGGTGGAGGCTCTGCGAAATCACCACCAGGTCCAGGCTGCCGGACGCGAGCGACAGCCGGTGCAGGTCCTCGCGGAGGAAGCGGATGTTCTCCAGGCCCTCGCGGCCCGCCCGCTCCCGCGCCTGGTCCAGCGCGTCCGCGTTCTGGTCAATGGCCCACACGCGCCGCGCCCAACGGGCGATGGCCACGCTCAGCACGCCGGTGCCGCAGCCGAAGTCGGCCACCTCCAGGGGCGGCAGCAGCGACGCCAGCGCGCCTGCCCACAGGAACCACGACTGCCCCGGCTCCAGCAGCCGCTCGTTGAGGGCCTGCCGGTCCTCGCGCGCCCGCAGCAAATCCTTCAGCCGCGCCGAGTCCCCCGCCGCGTCCTCCGCCTGCCGCGCCATCTGGATGAGCGGCCAGCGGCCGTCCGCCTGCTCCAGGGCCAGCGAGTAGTAGCTGTAGCCCGCGTGGCGCTCCTCGCGCAGCAGGCCCAGGCCCTTCAGCTTGCCCAGGTGATGGGACACGGAGGACTGCGCCACGCCCACCAGGGACACCAGCTCCGTCACATTCAACGGGGCCTCTGCCACCAACCGGAGGATGCGCAGCCGCGTCGGGTCTCCGAGCACCCTGAATGACTGGGACAGCTCTTCCATATCGCCGCATCAACATATGTCGATGCCGGGCACAAGGCCAGCACTCTCTAGACGCGACGCGTTGCCTGTGCCCCGACAGTCGCGTACAGGGCGAAGCATGGCGACTCCCACCCACACCCCGACCCTTCACGAGCTGCTCGCCGGCAAGCGCTTCGGACTCGTCCTCTCCGCTGGATATTTCGGCTTCTACGGTCACGCGGGCTTCCTCAAGGGACTGGCCGCCGCGGGCCTCAGTCCTCATGCCTACGCGGGCACATCCGCGGGCGGAATGGTGGCGGCCTACGCCGCCGCGGGCACGCCGGTGCGTGACGTGGAGGAGCTGGTGCTGCGCCAGACGCGCGCCAACTTCTGGGACCCGGACCCCATTGGCGCGGTGCTCAACGCGGACGCGGCGGGGCACGGCCTGACGGGCCTGCTCAAGGGTGAGCGCTTCCGCAAGCTGCTGGATGCCACGCTGCCGGTGCGCACCTTCGAGGAGCTGCCACACCCGCTGCTGCTGGTGGGCGCCAACCTCACGCTGGGCAGCCACGATGTGTTCACCTCGGGCGAGCTGGCCCCGCGCGTCCACGCGACGTGTGCCTATCCCGGCCTGTTCCGCGCGGTGCCCCTGGAGGGCAGCCTGTACTGGGACGGTGGCCTGGTGGACAAGGCGCCCGCGCTGTCGCTGCACGAGAGCGCCGCGGGCAAGGAGCTGGACGCCATCCTCGTGCACTACCTGCCCAGCAAGACGCGCAAGGTGGTGGGCGGCCCCATGGCATACGCGCAGGGGCTGGCCGCGGGCTCGGCGGCGCTGCGCCAGGACCACTTCCGCCTCCAGCTCACCGTGCTGGAGCAGAAGCAGGTGCCCGTCTACGTCGTCGTCTCCAACCTGCCGCCCGTGTCTCCCACCACCATGGAGCGCGGCTTCGACGCGCTGGACCAGGCGAAGCTGGCCGCCGAGCGCGCCCTGGCGCGGCCTCCGGTGCCCTTCGCGCAGGCGGAGTGGTGAGCCTCAGCGCAGCCACACCATGAGCAGCGCGGGCGTGACCGCCACGAGCACGCCCACCCCGAAGGCCAGCAGCACCTGGAGGAAGAAGAGGTCCTCCAGTGTCTCCACCAGCGTCATCTCCACGCGCTCGATGCCCAGCGTCTCCAGGTTCCGCACCGCGGTGGCGGTGTCCGGCGCGGAGACGACGGCGCGCAGCGCCAGCACGCCCAGGACGCGGCGGGACTGCTCCATGAGGAAGCGCTCCACCTCCGCCATGCGCGAGGACGGCGCTGCACCTCGGGCCTGCTCGGCCTGCCGCAGATGCTCGCTCATCGACTCGTTCACGACGCGCGACAACTCCTCGCGCGACAGTGAACCCGAGCCTTGGAGCCGCCGCGCCACCTGCACCGTGACGGGCTTGAGCACGGCATAGACGCGGGCCACCACGCCGCGCTCCCGGGCTTCATCGGCCAACCGCCCCGACACCGCCAGCAGCATGAACGCGTAGCCACCCGCCACCGACAGGGCCAGCGGCGGCAACACCGCGCTCAGAACGACGAGCCATGTGGGCGCGGGCGGAACACCCAGCCACCGGGGCAGCGCGTAGGTGGCCGCGCCCACCGCCAACCCCACCAGACCGAAGAGCGCTCCGCCTTTCAGCGCGCCCCAAAGCCCCACGCCCATCAACCGGAAGGCCACCAGCAGCCCCTGCCCCAACGCGCCTGCGACCCGCATCGACCGATGCTCCCAGGACGGAAGACCGCCCTTGTCCCCCACCGCGGCGAAAGGCCGGTTCCAGGGCGGAGCCACAATTCCATGAGAGACGCTCCCTCACCAGTGACGCACGCCGTCGACGCGGGCGCGCGTCTCCTCCAACAGGGCACGCCGATGTCGGTTTCCAGACGGACACGGAGGCCGGCTCCTCATTTCGCGACAGACCCGAAATGCAAGATGCCCGTGTGAACCCGTCCGCTGTGCAAGTGGACCCGGGCCACGGCCGTCCCCCCTTCCGATGTGGAGGCTGTCCATGCCGATGTCGTCGCTCCTGTCGATGCGCCCCCTGCGGTACGCGATGCTGTCCCTGTCCGTGCTCGCCTTCGCCCCCTCAGCGGTGGCGGCGCCGCCCGCGAAGTCCCTGAAGCCGCGCGCGCTCGCCGCCAAGCCCACCGGCCGCGAGCTGGCCGGGGACACCTACGTGGAGCGCATCGTGGTGAAGTTCCACGAAGGCAGCCGGGTGCGCCTGCGCGACCAGCAGTTGGTGGCCCTGTCTTCGGAACGGGACGCCGCGGAGCGCTCGCTGCTGGCCGGACGTGGGCTGGGCGACGCGCGCCTGGAGGCGGACCTGGGCCATGTGACGTCGCTGCTGGAGCGCGCGCCCCGCATTGGCGCCGTGGCCCGCCTGTTCGACGAAGCCGAGTCCACGCTGGAGGCGCGCAAGGCCTCCGGGGAGCGGCAGAGCGGTGAGCAGCTGGCGGACCTGAACCTGTACTTCGAAGTCCCCCTGATGCCGGGCACCACGTCCGAGCGCGTGGCCGACCTGGTCGCCGCGCTCAACGGCCTGGACGGTGTCGAGGTGGCCTACGCCGAGCCGCCCCCCGAGCCGGCCATGGTGGACTTCGGCATGGACGCGGCGGTGCGCAGCCTGCTGGCCGCGGCGGACCTCCCCCCCGTCACACCGCTCTACGAGAGCAACCAGGGCTACCTCAACGCCGCGCCTGGCGGCATCGACGCGAAGTACGCGTGGACGGTCCTTGGCGGCCAGGGGCAGAACGTGAAGGTGGTGGACATCGAGGGCGGGTGGCGCACCACGCACGAGGACATGCCCGACCTCTTCCACATGGGCGGCACCCAGTACACCGACCGGAGCTGGCGCGACCACGGCACGGCGGTGCTGGGTGAAATCGTGGGCGCGCGCAACGCCTATGGCGTGACGGGCATCGCGCACCAGGCCAAGGCGGGCTACGAGTCCATCGGGGCCCAGAGCACGGCGAGCGCCATCACCAAGGCGGCCACGGCCGCGGGTCTGGGTGGCATCGTCCTCGTCGAGCTGCACGCCCGCGGCCCCTCGGACGGCACGGCGTGCTCGTGCAACACCTCCCAGTGCGACTACATCGCGATGGAGTACTGGCAGGCCAACTACGACGCCATCAAGACGGCCACCGCCAACGGCGTCATCGTCGTGGAAGCGGCGGGCAACGGCAGCGCAGACCTGGATGCGCCCGCGTACGGGAGCGCGTTCAACCGCAACACCCGGGACTCGGGGGCCATCTTCGTGGGAGGCAGTACGGCCACCACGCGCTTGCCCATGTGCTGGACGAACTTCGGCAGCCGCGTGGACGTGCACGGCTGGGGTGAGCGCGTCTACACCATGGGCTACGGCAACGTGTTCGGCGCCAGCTATGGCGAGGACCAGTTCTACACGTCCAGCTTCAGCGGCACCTCCAGCGCGTCCCCCATCGTGGTGGGCGCCGCCGCCAGCGCGCAGGGCGTGGCCCTGGCCAACGGGCGACGTCTGACCAGCACGCAGATGCGCTCGCTGCTGCGCGCCAACGGCACGCCGCAACCCGCGAACACGCGCCAGATTGGCCCGCTGCCGGACCTGGCCAAGGTCCTGCCCAAGGTCATCGCGGGCGACTACTGAGCCGGATTCCCGGCACGCCCCCACCTTCCGCGTCAGGACGGGTGGGGGTGCGTTTCATGGCGGCGAAGTGACTACCGCTCGCCGTAGCGGCGGTGGTCCACCATTAGACAGCGGTCCTGCACCACCTGGATGCCCGCCTTCGCCAGCTTCTCCGCCGCGGCGTCGTTGCGGATGCCGGACTGGAACCACACCGCCTTCGGCTTCTTGGCGATGAGCTCGTCCACGTGCCCGTCGATGTCCTGCGGCCGGCGGAACACGTCCACCAGGTCCAGGTCGCCGGGCACGTCCGTCAGCCGCCGGAACACCGGCTTGCCCAGGATGTGCGTCACGTCCGGGTAGTAGACGGGCACGGGCACCACCTCCACGCCCGAGCGCGCCAGGTAGTCCGGCACGTAGTAGGCCGGCTGCCCTGACTGCTGCTCCGTCTTGATGCCCAGCACCGCCACCCGCCGGGCACTCTTCACCACGCGCTCCACACCCGCTTCGTCCTCGATGAGGTTCTGCTCCCAGCTCATCGCGCCTCCTCCTGGAGCCCCTCTGCCCGGGACTCCGTCGTGACAGTCCACGCTTCGCCCGCCACCGTCGCCCGCACCGTGAGTTGGCGGCTCACGGGCATGAAGCGCCCCCGGCCCACCAGCTGTTCTCCCTCGCAAGCCACGCCCGGCGTCAGCTCCGGCCGGCCCGCCATCACCCACGCCTCCCACAGCGCGTCCGGCGCATCCTCCGGCACCGCGTCCAGGCAGCGCAGGCCCAGCACCACCGCGTCTCCCAGCGGCGTGTCCCGCGTGCCCTGGACCGTGCGCTCCAGCACGTAGGCCACCTGGCTGTCCCCCACGGGCACCAGGTCCACCACCCAGCTCTGCTGGCCCTCCACGAGGTTGCGCTGGAAGAGGCCGGCGAACTTCACCTCCCACTCGCGCCGCGCCCGCGTCTCCAGGGCCTCGGGCTCGAAGAAGCGCTCCAGCACGCCCGCCTCCGTGCCCGCGGGCGCCACCTGGCGGAGCGCCTCCTGCGCGGCTTCGGGGGCCACCAGCTTCACGAAGGTGCCATCCGCCGCCAGCCACGCCTGCAGCGTGAAGCGCGCCAGCACGTCCGCCACGCCGGTGGGGACCTCCTGTCCATTGCGCGTCAGGCGCGAGCGCGGCACCGCCTGCGCCAGCAGCCAGCCCCCTTCGGAGGGCGTGAAGCGCGTCTGCGTGGTCAGCTCCACTTCCTCGCGAAGGGTGTCACCCCGCCGCTCCACCGAGCGCACGCTGCGCTGCGTCTCCGTGAGCACGCGGTCCACGGGGGGCAGGAAGTCCAGTCGCACCGACGCCGGCCGCGGCTCCGAAGGCGACACAGAGAGCGGCGCCTTGTGGCTGCAGGCAATGGCGGTCAGTGACAGGAGGAGACTGGACGTCAGGGGGCCGGGACGCATGCGCCGTCACACGCTGGCAGAAAGCGCCCGCGCCCGCGAGCGCTTCCACCAGGCCTCCCCGCCCCAACGCCACCGGTTCACGGATGACGCGTCTGGCCGTCCGGTGCATCCTCCACGGCGTCCCGCCCGATGTTGCGGCGGTCCCGGTTCACCCCGTCATCGTCGTCCCTCGAGCCCCCCAGGGCGGAGCGACGGGACGCCTCGGAGAGGTCCCGCTGCACGGCCTCGCGGGTGGCGTACTCGCGGCGCGGCAGGCACTTGAAGAGGTTGATGACGTCGGGGGGGGCGCCTGCGTCAGCGGCAGCCGCCGCCAGTTGCTCCCGTTCGACGGGGTACTCCACCGCGTCGAGGTGCGGGGTGATGGAGAGCGCTGGATCCTCCGCGAGTCCATAAGCCATCGTCTGTCTGCCTTTCTGCCGGGGCGCGCTGGCCCCGGCACCGGTGCGTTCGTGTGCAATGACAACGTGGGGATGGCCGGGGCGCGGGACCACCCGGGGCGCCCCCGTCCCAGCCCCTGTCCAGGCAGGGGGACAGCCGCCCTGGCCCCTTCCCGGCTAAGGTGTCGTCCCGCGACGCCTTCCTCGCAGGAGTCCCACACCCCATGACCGCCGCGCCCCTGCTGCTTGCCTGGCTCACGCTCGCCAGTACGCCCGCCGCCGCCCCACCGCCCGTCCATGACGTCTTCGCCCTGGACGAAGCAGCCTTTGTCGCCCAGGCCCAGACCGACCTCGCGCTGCTGGAGCGCCACGTCCGGGGCCTGCGCGGGCTGCAGGAGGCCGTGAAGCAGTCGCGCGCCGTGTACCAGCAGAAGCAGAGCGTGCCGTACACGCCGGACCAGAAGCAGCTGCTGCTCAGCACCTGGGCGGCCTTCTTCGACTACTTCGTGTCCGTGGAGGTCATCCGCCAGCGCTACTGGGACTTCGTGAAGGTGCCCGCCCACGCGCATCCGAAGAAGCACGCCTGGGGCTTCCTCCTCACCCACGGCGCGCTCACCACGGAGCTTGCCCACGGCCTCACCTACGCGGAGCTCACCCTGGGCAAGAAGCAGCTCGAGGTGCTGCTGGACGAGCCCGCGCCCGAGTACGGCCTGCCCGCGCGCGCCTTCGCCCGGTTCAAGGACAAGGCCATCCACGTCTCCACCAGCACCCAGCTGCTCACGGGGGATGGCTACAAGGAACAGCTCCGCCCGCTGCTGGTGAAGGCCGGCGCGCTGGACGCCCCGCGCGTGCCCTGGCTGCTGCAGGAGATGAAGCACAACAGCAAGGTGGCGAAGGGACTGCTCACCCGGCGCGGCGCCACGCTCTTCGCCAAGGCCACGGTGGACCTGACGGCGGACGCCGCGCAGCGCGCCTTCTTCCCTGTGCAGCGCGCGGTGGCAGCCTGGATGGGCGACACCCGCGTGCGCCGCGTGGGCCAGCCGCTCATCTCCCGCGAGCAGGCCCTGTCCCTGCTGGAGAAGATGGAGCCCGGCGACATCGTGGTGGCCCGGCAGAACTGGTACCTCTCCAACATCGGCCTGCCGGGATTCTGGCCACACGCGGAGCTCTTCATCGGCACGCCCGCCCAGCTTGGCGCGTACTTCGACGAGGACGCGGACGTGAAGGCCTGGGTGGCCACCCTCCCCGGCGCACCGGGCTCGCTCACCCAGCACCTGGCGCGCGCCTTCCCCGCCAAGTGGGCCGAGTACACCGGCAACGACGCGCACGGCGACCCCCTGCGCATCATCGAATCCATCAGCGAAGGCGTGTCCTTCACCGGCCTGGAGCACGGCATGCGCGTGGACTACCTGGGCGTCATGCGCCCGCGCCTGTCCCGCCTGGAGAAGGCCCGCGCCATCGTGCGCGCCTTCACCTTCCAGGGCCGCCCGTATGACTTCGACTTCGACTTCTTCTCCGACCGGACGCTCGTGTGCACGGAGCTGGTGTGGAAATCCTACGCTCCCGCGGGCGACATGACGGGCCTGCGCATCCCCCTGGTCAGCGTGGCCGGCCGCCGCACCCTGCCCGCCAACGAGCTGGTCCGCCTCTTCGACGCGGAATACGGACGCGAGGACCGGCAGCTGGACTTCGTGGCCTTCCTGGATGGCCGGGAGGCGGAAGGCAACGCCAGGGAGGCGGACGCCGCCGCTTTCCGTTACAGCTACCGCCGTGCCAAGTGGGACATCGCCCAGGAGTAGACACACGATGACGGAGCAGATGGCCGAAGAGATGCTGCAGCTGTCCACCCAGCTCTTCGAGAAGATGATTTCCCAGCAGCAGGCCAAGGTGCTGCGCCTGGCCCGCGAGGCCGTGCCCAACATCTCCCCGGAGGAGGTGCGCAATTCCCACGACTTCCCGGAGCTCAAGGAACATCCTACATTTGAGTTCGAGGATGGAATCCTGTCCGGGCTGATTGCGGCCCAGATTGCCCTGCGGGCGGAAATCAAGGGACGGCTGCCGCTTGAACCTCCAGCATTCTGACGCTCGGCCGCCTGCCTTTGCCGTCCGGGCCCCCGTGGGTTACTGGTTCTCGCCGTGAGCATTCCCCCTGGATTCAGCCCACCGTTGGCGCGGGAGCGGCTGGTGTCGGCCCTGGCCGCGGAGCCCCCGCGGCTGGACCTGGCGGCGCTGGCCATCGCCACGCTGGACAAGCCCCTGCTGGACGCCCCGGGGTGCCTGCACATGCTGGACGTGCTCGCGTGCCGGGTGCAGGTGGAGGCGGAGCGGCTGAGCGAGAAGGGCGAAGTCCTGGCGCCGCTGCGCGCCTTGCGCCACGTGCTGGCGGACATCGAGGGCTTCCGCGGCAACGAGGACGACTACCACTCCCCGGAGAACAGCTTCCTGGACCAGGTGCTGGAGCGGAAGCTGGGGCTGCCGATTACGTTGTCCGTCGTCTACCTGGAGGTGGCGCGTCGCGCGGGCATCTCCCTGTACGGCGTCCCCTTCCCCGGCCACTTCCTGGTGGCGCACGACGCGGGGGACCACAAGCTGGTCATGGACCCGTTCCATCAAGGGGACATCCTCACCGAGCACGGCTGCGAGGAGCTGCTCAAGCGCGTGGCGCCGCAACTCAAGTTCGACCGCAACATGCTGGCGCCCGCGCCGGTGGAGCTCATTACGTACCGGATGCTGTCCAACCTGCGGCGCGTGTACCTCGGCAGAGAGGACTGTGAGCGCGGGCTGGCGGTGGTGGACCTGCTGCTGCTCCTGGCGCCGGACCACCCGGGCGAGCTGCGCACCCGTGCCGCGCTGCTCAGCAACCTGGGGGCATACCGCGCGGCGCTGAAGGACGTGGAGCGCTGCCTGGAGCTTTCGCCCGATGCCCCCGACCGCGAGCGGCTGGAGATGACGGCCCGCGAGCTGCGGGAGCGCGCCGCGCTGCTCAACTGAAGGGAAGGACTTTCACGTGGCTCGAGAGGTGAAGCCCTGGCGCCGGCTGCGGCGAGGGCTGGAGCATGACTTCAGCGTCGCCCGGGTGCGCGAGGACTGGTGGGCGGACCCGCGCACGGGCCACGAACACCCGCGCGTGCGCGTCGACTGCGCGGACTGGGTGAACGTCATCGCGGTGACGCCGGACGCGCAGCTCGTCCTGGTGCGGCAGTTCCGCTTCGGCGTCGAGGCATCCACCCTGGAGCTCCCCGGTGGAATCGTGGAGCCGGGCGAAGCGCCGGAGCGGGCCGCGGCGCGCGAGCTGGAAGAAGAGACGGGCTACGTGCCGGGCCGCCTGGTGCTGGTGGGCCAGGTGCACCCCAACCCCGCGTTCCAGGGCAACGTGTGCTTCAACTTCCTCGCGCTCGACTGTGTGAAGCGGCACGAGGGGCGGCAGGACGCGGGCGAGGACATCGCCGTGGAGCTGCACCCGCGCGCCGACCTGCCGCGCCTCATCCTGGAAGGACACATCTCCCACTCGCTGGTGGTGGCCGCCTTCTTCCAGGAGCGCCTGCTCAGCGAGTCGAAGTAGGCCCGTGCATCAGGGACGCGAGCAGCCGCAGCCGCAGGCGTCGAAGAAGGGCGACTCGCCCCGGGCACAGACGAAGAAGACGACCTGGCACTCCTTCCTGTCCTCGGACACGTAGCGGCGCTGGGCCGCCTGTGCGTCGCAGGCGACCCGGTCCGCCACGGGCTGCGACACCTCGGCCGCGTCGCCCTCTTCCGTGAGCGCACCGCAGCCCGCGGCCCCCAGGGCCGTCAGCAGCGTCAGAACGCCCCTCAGGTCGAACACCCGCCACCTCTCGAACCGGCGCATGTCCTTCGCGCCCGCCTGGACTGAAGAGCAACGTGGGGGCCTTCCCCGCGCACCGGGAGCCCCCTCGGGTTCGAGCGTGCCCTGGGCGTGGACGGCGTCACATTCGCGGCGTGTGGAGACGGACAGAAGGCGGGGCTCGAGCCCGCCTGTGTCCGCCAATGCACGGGCGCCTCGGCTTCGGGGGAGGCCTCCCTTCAGCGGGCCTTCTTCGCGCGCGTCCGGCGTCGCGGCGCAGCCGCCTCGGCCGGCGTGGCCTCCTCCCGCTGCCACGTGCCGGAGCGCCCGCCCGACTTGTGCTCCAACTGCACCGCGTCCAGCACCATGCCGCGGTCCACGCTCTTGCACATGTCATAGACGGTCAGCGCCGCCGCGCAGGCCGCGGTGAGGGCCTCCATCTCCACGCCGGTGCGGTCCACCGTCTTCACCTGCACGCGGACCCGAAGCCCCGCGTCCTCCGGCGCCAGCGTCACCTCCACGCCCGAGAGCGCGATGGGGTGACAGAGCGGAACGAAGTCCGGCGTGCGCTTGGCGGCCATGATGCCGGCGAGCCTCGCCGCGGCCAGCACGTCCCCCTTCTCCACCTTCCCCGCCAGGATGCGCTCGCGCGTGTCGGGCAACATCCGCAGCAGCGCGGTGGCCACGGCCACGCGGCCCGTCTTCGGCTTCTCCCCCACGTCCACCATCTTCATCGGCGCACCCCCTGGGCCACCGCGGCGAGCAGGTCATCCACGATGTCGTCTGGGTCCTCCAACCCCACGGAGACGCGGATGAGATTCTCCCGGATGCCCGCGGCCTCCCGCTCCTCCGGTGTGAGCCGGCGCGCGCTGGCGCTGGCCGCGTGCATCACCAACGTGCACACATCCCCCAGTGAAGGACCGGGCCGCCCCACCTTCAACGCCTCCAGGAAGCGCATGCTCTCCGGCCGCCCCGCGCCCTTGATTTCAAAGGCCACCATGGGGCCGCCGCCCAGCAGCAGCTCCTGCGCGGTGGCGTGGTCCGGATGCGAACTCAGCCCCGGGTAGATGACCCGCTCCAACAGGGGCGACTCCGCGAGGCGCCGCGCCACATGCGCCGCGTGCTCGACATGCGCCTTCATGCGCACCGGCAGCGTGCGCAGGCCGCGCAGGGTGAGCCACGCCTCGAAGGGCCCCAGCACGTCACCCGCCAGCACCCGCGCGGCGCGCAGTGGCGCCATCCGCTCACCTGAGGCGCTCACCGTGCCGCCCAGCGCGTCGCTGTGCCCGTTGAGCCACTTGCTGGTGGACTGCACCGCGTAGTCCGCGCCCAGCGCCAACGCGCGCTGTCCCACGGGCGACGGGAAGGTGCCATCCACCACGAACGTCGCGCCCACGTCCTGGCAGGCCCGCGCCAGCACGCGCAGGTCGGGCACGCGCAGCAGCGGGTTGGAGATGCTCTCCGCCAGCACCATGCGCGGCTTCAGCGCTCGGATGCGCTCGGGCACCTGGGGGTCCGTCATCAGGAACGCGTGCAGCTCCACGCCCAGCGTGGCGCACAGACGCTTGTACAGCGCGCGCGTGACGCCGTAGCCATCCGCCGGCATCACCAGCGTGTCCCCCGCCCGGAAGCCCTGGGCCTCGAAGACGGAGCGCAGCGCGGCCATGCCACTGGCATAGGCCACGCAGTCCTCGGCGCCTTCCAGCGCGGCCACCGCCTCCTCCAGCAACGTCGTGTTGGGCGCGCTGATTCGGGCGTAGGCGTAGTCCTTCCCGTCCAGGGCGCTGTCCAGGTCATCGCTGCTGTCGAACCAGTTCACCGCCGCCGGGTAGATGGGCGGCGACACCGGCACCGCCTTGCTTCCAGCCAGCCGCGTCCCAGCGTGCACCGCCACCGTCTTCTGCTTCGAGCTCATGGGGATTGCTGCATCCTTCGCGGGAATGGAAAAGCCGGCCCCGGGAAGGGGCCGGCCTGGGAATGCTCAGCGGACCCGCGTGGGCGGGTGGACTACTCGCCGTGCTCGATGAGCCAGCGCTCCGCGTCGATGGCGGCCATGCAGCCCGTGCCCGCCGCGGTGATGGCCTGGCGGTAGTAGTGGTCCTGCACGTCACCGCAGGCGAACACGCCCTCGATGTTGGTGCGCGTGGAGCCCGGCACCGTCTTGAGGTAGCCGCCCTGGTGCGTCTCCAGCACGCCCTGGAACAGCTCCGTGTTGGGCGTGTGGCCAATGGCCACGAACAGGCCGGTCGCCTTCACCTGCTGGCTGTCACCCGTCTTCAGGTTGCGCACCACCGCGCCATTCATCCCCTTCGCGTCGCCGAGGACCTCCTCCACCGCGGAGTCCCACATGAAGGAGATTTTCGGATTCTGGCGAGCGCGCTCCTGCATCACCTTGGAGGCGCGCAGCGTGTCGCGGCGGTGGATGAGGGTGACGTGATTGACGATTTTCGCCAGGTACGTCGCCTCCTCCATCGCCGTGTCACCGCCGCCCACCACCAGCACGTCCTGCTTCTTGAAGAAGGCACCGTCGCAGGTGGCGCACGCGGAGACGCCGCGGTTCTTGTAGGTGTCCTCGCCCTTGACGCCCAGCCACTTGGCGGTGGCGCCGGTGGAGATGATGACCGTCTCCGAACGATAGCTGATGCTCTCCCCCTGGATGAGGAAGGGGCGCTGGGAGAAGTCCACCTTCACCACGTTCTCCATGTGGATGGTGGTGCCGAAACGCTCCGCCTGCTTCTGGAAGCGATCCATCAGCTCCGGGCCGGTGATGGCCTCCGGAAAGCCCGGGTAGTTCTCCACGTCGGTGGTCACCATGAGCTGGCCGCCCGGCACCCGCTGCGGGTGCTCCAGGGTGGGGCCCCCGGCGAACACCACCGGCTGCAGGTTGGCGCGCGCGGCGTAGATGGCCGCGGTGTAGCCCGCGGGCCCCGAGCCGATGATGGTCACCTTGTTGATCTTCTCCTCCGCCACGACTCCTCCCAAATCTCGTTGATGGCCCCAAGGTACCAGAGCGCCTCGGGCGCGTGATACGAAGCTGGCCTCATGGATGCCGCCGTCCTCAAGAAGGTTGCGCTGTTCGAGGGTTTGACCCAGGGACAGCTCGCCAAGGTCGCCCAGATTGGTCACTCCCGGACCTACCCGGCGGGCGCCTTTCTGTTCCGTGAGGGGGAAACCGGCCAGGAGATGTTCGTAATCGCCGAGGGCAAGGTCCGCATCTCCAAGTCCGTGCCCGGAATCGGCGAGGAGGCGCTCGCCATCCTGGAACCCGGCCAGTATTTCGGTGAGATGGCGGTCATCGAGGATTCGCCGCGCTCGGCGGACGCCATCGCCCACGTGAGCTGCTCCGTCTGGGTCATCGAGCGCTCCCGGTTGGACCAGCTGATGTTCACCGACAAGGACCTGGCGTACGTGCTGCTCTGGACCTTCGTCCGCACGCTGAGCGAACGGCTCCGCGAGACGAACGAGAAGATCAAGGGCTTCTTCGCCCTCTCCCGCTTCTGACAGTCCGTCTCAGCCCCCGAGAAGCCAGCTGGTGCAGGGATGTCCGTCCGGCATCCGAGCCCCTTCCCACGTGTCGGGACGGGTACGCAGCCCACTCCCCAGGTAGCACAAGCAGGCACACGGGTTGCTTTGTCCCCGTCCCGTGGAGGGCGGCGGGAT
>NZ_VHLB01000086.1:0-37575 GCF_006547365.1 Myxococcus sp. AB056
TGAGCGTCTCGTGGGCTCGGAGATGTGTATACGAGACAGCGCCGGCGCTGCCGCCCCGTGCCCCAGCCCGCGGCGGCAGCGCCGGCGCCCGTGGCCCCTCCCGCTCCGGCGGGGATGGGGCGCGAGCAGCTCTCCAAGCTGCTCACGGAGACGGACGTCTACGTCAAGTACGGGCTCCACGACAAAGCGCTGGAGCACCTGCGCAAGGTCTTCTCCGTCGAGCCGGAGAACCTCGACGCCCACGAGAAGGCGTATCAAATCTACGTCGCGTCCGGGAACATGGCCCAGGCGTCGGAGCAGCTGCTGAACGTGCTCCGCCTGTGTACGCGCACGGCCGACGTGCAGCGCGCGCAGCCGTACCTGGCCACCATCCTCCAGGAGAATCCCGCCCATCCCGAAGTGCCCGCGTTCCTGTCCGTGCTGCGCACGACGGGGCCCGTGGTCGCCGCGCCGACGGTGTCCGTGGTGGAGTCGGTGGGCGAGGACGCCATCCTGGTGGACTCCAGCGACGACGAGATTCTCGTCGCGCCGCCGCCGGAAGACGCGCTCCTGCACCCGCCGGGTGACGAGCTGGCGCTGACCACGCTGCCCTCGAGCGATTCGGACGAGGTCATCGAGGAGGACAGCGACTCCGCCGTCATCAGCGAAGAGGCGCTGGTGGGCGAGGCCATCACTTCGGGCGAGTTCGAGGTGTACGGCACGCCCGATCCGGAGGACCTGGCGGCGGCGTCGGTGGACGAGACGCTGGTGACGGACGACGACCCGTTGGTGCTGTCCGACGAGCCGGGCCTCAGCGTCACCGATGACGAGCCGCTCGTCGCCTCCAGCGATGATGACCTGGCTGCCGCGGCGGCGTACTCGCTCGACGACGAGTCGCTGGTGGACGACGGCGTTGCCACGTCCATGGAGGCGCTGTCGCTCGGGGACGACGAGCCGCAGCCCACGCAGATGCATGCGCCCACGCAGGCGCTGCTCGAAGAGGCCTCGCCGGACACGCTCCAGGTTCCCACGCTGGACTCGCTGGACGTGCCTACGCTGGACGACGAAGCGCCTCCACCGCTGGACTTGGAGAATGTGCCCACGCGCGTGGGCGCCGCGCCGTTGACGGCCGCCGACCTGGACGAGGACCCGTTCGGGGCCCCCGCGCTGGGCGACCCGATGGAGTTCGAGGAGCCCACGGCCTCGCACGCCATCGTGGCGGTGGACGACGAGTCCTTCGTGGAGGATGCGCCGGAGCTGTCCGCGGACGAGCTGTCCGAGCCCATCGCCTACGAGGAGCCCGCGGTCGAGCCCGAGCCGGAACCCGAGCCCGAGCCGGAAGTCGAGGCCGCCGCCGATGAAGAGGAGCCCGCGGCGGAGGAGTGCGACGAGGCGTCGTTCTTTCTCGACCAGGGGTTGCTGGAAGAGGCGCGCGAGATTCTCGAGACGGTGATGATCGCCTTCCCGGGCCACGCGCGCGCAGCCGAGCTGATGGAGCGGCTGGAAGCGGCGGAGGCGGGAGGCGGCGCGGAGCAGGAGGATGCGGCCGCGGAGCCGGCGCAGATTCCGAGCGTGCAGCCCGTCACGGACGGCTACGAGGACGCCGAGGAGACCACGGGCGAGCGCGACGCGTTCGACCTCGCGGCGGAGCTGGCCGGGGAGATTGACAACTTCGGCGATGACGCCGGGGCCTCGGCGCTGCCGGCGGAAGAGGACTTCCAGTACTCGGTGGAGGAGGTCTTCTCCGAGTTCAAGAAGAGCCTGGCCAAGGTGGTGAAGCCCGAGGACGTGGACACGCACTACGACCTGGGCATCGCGTACAAGGAAATGGGCCTGCTCGACGACGCGCTCCACGAGTTCGACGTGGCCCGCCAGGGCAGCGCGGGCGGCAAGCGCGAGCTGGACTGCATCACCATGATGGGCATGCTCCAGCTGCTGCGCGGCGATGCCTCCGCGGCCGTGGAGGCCTTCCGCGAGGGTCTGGGCAACCCCCACGCCACGGGCGAGGCGGCCAAGGCGCTCGGCTTCGAGCTGGCGGCGGCCTACGAGGCCCAGGGGGATGCGGGCAAGGCGCTCTTCCACTACCAGCGCGTGGCCGCGATGGACGGGAAGTACCGGGATGTCGCCGGGCACGTGTCCCGGCTTGCGGCTTCCGTGGAGCCGGTGGAGGATCCGCTTCCGACGCCTTCTGGCAATGGGGCCCAGGCCACCAGCAGTCCGCCCGCACCCGCGGGGGCCGCGGCGCCCACCACTCCGATACCAGCGGCTGGCGCGTCCAAGGCGCGCAAGGTCGGCTACCTGTAGTTGCACCCCGCGAGGTCCGGCGAGCCCATGACTACGTACCTGGACTTCTTCGAGCTGACCCAGGAGCCCTTCTCCAACGCTCCCGTCAGCCGCTTCTATTACAACTCGGCGCAGCACTCGCAGGCGCTCACCCGGCTGATGCACGCGGTGAGCTACATGAAGGGCCTGTCCATCCTCGTCGGTGACATCGGCGCGGGGAAGACGACGCTGGCCCGCCGCATGCTCGACTCGCTTCCGGAGTCCGAGTACGAGGCCGCGCTGCTCGTCATCATCCACTCCGGCATCACCGCCAACTGGCTGCTGCGCCGCATCGCGCTGCAGTTGGGCGTGGAGAATCCGGCGCAGGAGAAGCTGGCGCTGCTGTCGCAGCTGTACCAGCGGCTGCTCCAAATCTACGAGTCCGGCAAGAAGGCCGTCGTCCTCATCGACGAGGCGCAGATGCTGGAGACGCGCGAGCTGATGGAGGAGTTCCGGGGGCTGCTCAACCTGGAAGTGCCGGAGCGCAAGCTCATCTCCTTCGTCTTCTTCGGCCTGCCGGAAATCGAAAAGAACCTGAAGCTGGACCCGCCGCTCGCGCAGCGCGTGGCCATGCGCTACCGGCTGGAGCCCTTCACCGCCGAGTCGACCGAGGCCTACGTCAAGCACCGCCTCCGGCTCGCGGGCTGCCCGCGCATGCCCTTCAGCCCGGAGGCGCTGCTGGCCGTACACCAGCACTCGTCCGGCTCGCCCCGTGTCATCAACACGCTGTGCGACAACGCGCTCTTCGAGGCCTTCCTCGCGCGCGAGCAGACGGTGTCCGCGGAGCTGGTGCATCGCATCGGGAAGAACCTGGGCCTGCTCGGGGTGAACACGCCCGCCGGGCAAGCGGCCGAGCGGCCGAGCGCTTCGGCGTCGACGCTCCCCAGGACGACGAGCAGCAAGGTGGACCTCGCGGAGATCGACCGCTACCTCGAAGGGCTGGGTAAGCTGTAGCGGCTTTGTCCTCTCAGGGCCGCCACGGTGCGCGCAGGGCGCTGCTGTTGGTGCTCCTCGTCTTGTCGGGGAGCGTGCTCCTGTTGCGCATGCCGGAGACCTGGGAGGTGGCGTGCACGCTGGGCCGCCGGCACCTGCCAGACGTGCTGGGCATGGACGTGGGGCTCGGCCGCTGCGAGTTGGACCCGCTGGGCTCCCGCGTGGTGGTGCACGGCTTCTCGCTGTTCCTCCCCGGCACGGACTCGCCGCTGGTGGCCGTGGACAGGGCGGAGGTGCAGCTCGGCTTCTTCCAGCCGCTTCGGGGGCGGCTGACGCTGGCCCAGGTGAAGGCATCCCGGCCGCGCGTGGCGCTGGATTTGTCGCAGCCCTCGTCGCCGTCGGAGCCCACGTCCAACTTCTGCTTCCTGGAGCCGCTTGAGCACCTGCGCGTGGCGAAGCTCGACATCTCCGGCGCGGAGCTGCGCCTGGCGCTGCCTGAGGGCCGGCGCGTGGAGGTGGACGAACTGGACGTTCGCTGGGACGAGCAGTGGGGCGTCATCGAGCTGGACGTGGAGGCCCGGCGGGGCCGGGTGCGTCTGGGGCCCGACGGACGCGAGCTGGCGCTGGGGCAGTTGGTGGTCGCGGGCGCGTTGGACCCGGACGAGGCCCTGCTGGAGCTGGAGCGCGCCGAGGTGTCGCTGGACGACATCACCACCACCGTGTCCGGCCGCGTGGATTCGCTGTGCGCGCCGCGGCTGGCCCTGGACGCGCAGGTGTTCCTCCCGCTGCGCGCGCTCTACCAGGCGCGGCTGATTCCCAGCCCGGCGACGGGGCACCTCTGGTCGCGTGTGTCCATCGCGGGGAAGGTGGCGTCTCCCGCGGTGTCGCTGGAGCTGTCGGGCAACAGCCTGGGGTACGGAGACTTCGGCCCGACGAACCTTCACGCGCGCCTGTCGTACTCGGGTGAAGACGTCCGCCTGGAGGAGCTCACCCTGCCCGTGGGCGCGGGCAAGGTGCGCGCGACGGGGCGGCTGGGGCTCACGCCGAACTTCCCGTTGGAGGTGACGTTGACGACGGAGGACGCGTCGTTGGGCCGCATCCTGGACCGGGCGGGGGTGAAGGGCTCCTGGGTGGACTTCCCGGCCACGCTGGACGCGCGGCTGTCCGGCAACCTGCTGCCGCGCTTCTCCCTGTCGGGTCCGTTGGACCTGCGGACCGGGAAGTTCGTGCTGGCCACGCATGCGTTCGACACGCAGCCGAAGGACGGGCTCACGATTCTGGAGTTCGACAAGGCCCGCGCGCAGGCGCAGGTGAAGCTCCAGGCGGACCGCGTGGCCTTCAGCCACGTCAACGCGGAGGTGGGCCACTCACGCGTGACGGGCGACGTCGTGCTCCTGCTGGCGGGCGGGCTGGGCCTGGACATTCACGGCCAGGGCGACGTGGACCTGGCGGACTTTGGCCACATCGCGGGCCTGCCCTGGGCCGGGCGGGGCCACGCCACCTACGCGATTACGGGGCCCGCGTCGGACGTGAAGGTGGATGCGGGGCTGTCCTTTCGCGACTTCGAGTTCTGGAACCTGTCGCTGGGGGTGATGCAGGGGAAGCTGGCCTACAAGGACAGCCTGCTCACGTTCCCCGCCTTCTCCGGCCAGAAGGGGCGCACGCAGTACTACGGCAAGGCGGGCGTGTCCTTCGGGCGGCTGCTCAACCTGCGCCTGGAAGTGAATGTCCCGCAGGGGCGCAACGAGGACCTGGTGGACGTGGTGGCGGGCCTGAGTCCGTCGCTCGCGGTGATGCAGGGCACGCTGGGTGGAACGGCCACCGGCCGCGTGGAGGTGGACAGCCCCGTGGAGAAGCTGGAGGGGCTGGTGGCGTTCGACGTCAAGGACACCACCTACCTGGGCCGGCGCATGGGCGACGGCGCGGCGCGGCTGCGCTTCGTGGATGGCAAGGCGATGGTGCTGGAGCGCACCACCCTCACGGGGCCGCTGGGCCGCACCTGGGCGGAGGGCACCTTCACGTTCGAGGGCGGGCTGGACTACCGCTTCGGCGGAGACGGCCTGTCGCTGGCCGAGGCGGTGGACCCGGAGCTCGCCGAGCGCATGGGCATCCAGGGCACCATGGTGATGGACGGCGTCGTGTCGGGCACCGCCGACGTGCCGGTGGTGGACGTCACGCTGCGCGCGCCGCGCGTCACCTTCGCCGAGCGGAACCTGGGTGCCATGGACCTCACCGGGCGCATGGTGGGGAAGAACTTCGAGGTGTGGGGCCACCCCTTCCGGGACGCCACCGGTCGCATCCGCATGAAGGTGCAGGAGAACTGGCCCTATGAAGCCCAGGGCTCGTTCTCGTTGCCGGAGATTCGCCCGCTGCTTCCAGACGCGCCGCTGTGGGCGGGCGTCAGCGGGGCCCTGTCGGGCACGGTGAGCGCCAAGGGCCTGCTCCTGGAGCCCGCGGGCTCGCAGGTGAACGCCACCGTGGAGCGGCTGGTCCTCTCCCGCGACGATTTGCGCGGGGAGAACGCGGGCCCCATCGTGCTGGCGTACGCGGCCGGGCGGACGGATGTGCAGCTCTTCCGCTTCACGGGGCAGCACGTGGACCTGTCGCTGGGCGGGTGGATGAGCCCGCGCGGCCTGAACGTGACGCTGCGGGGCGGGTTGGATTTGCGCCTGCTGGAGTCGTTGATGCCCGCCATGGTGGAGCGCTCCTCCGGGCGCGTCACCGTGGACGCCGAGGCCTCCGGGACGCTGGAGAAGCCCTCCGTGGTGGGCTCCGCGGAGCTGTTCGACATGCGGCTGGCGCTGCGGGACTGGCCCGTCCAGGTGCGCAACATGGCCGGGCGCGTGGAGATGACGGGCCAGCGCGTGCTGGTGGAGCACCTGCAGGGCCAGCTCAATGAAGGCCGCGTGTCCGCGCGCGGCGACGTGCGGCTGGAGCGCTTCCTGCCGCAGCGGCTGGGCCTCACCATCCAACTGGACGAGGTGCCCTACCGTCTCACGGAGGACCTGCCCGCGACCTTCTCCGGCCTGCTCCAGGTGATTGGTCCGCCCAAGGGCTTCACCGTCACCGGTGGCATGGACATCGTGAAGATGCGCTACCAGAAGGCGCTGGACGTGGATGCGTTGCTGAAGACGATGCAGAAGCGCACCACCCACCTGGCGGCGGGCTCGTCCTCGTCGTCCGGTGAGCCTCCGAAGCCCTGGGTCATCTGGGATGTGAACGTCCACTTCGGCGACGTCCGCGTGGACAACAACCTGGCGAAGGCCCGCCTGCTGGGGGACGTGCGGTTGACGGGGACGGACCTGCGGCCGGGGCTGCTGGGCCGGGTGGAGCTGGCCGAGGGCAGCCAGGCGTTCTTCCGGAACAACCCCTTCACCATCAGCCAGGGGCAGCTCGAGTTCCAGGACCCCACGCAAATCGACCCTGTCTTCGAGGTCCAGGCCCAGACGCAGGTGCGCGAGTACGTGGTGAAGCTGCACGCCTTCGGCAAGCCGTCGGACCCGCAGATTCTCCTCTCCTCGGAGCCGGCGCTGGTGGAGGGCGACATCGTCTCGCTCCTCACTCTGGGTTTCACCTCGTCAGACCAGGATACCGCGGCCTCGGCGAGCGCCGGCCTGGCGGCCGAGGCCCTCTTCAACGTGTCGGGCCTGGACCGGCAGCTCCAGCGCTTCCTGCCCAGCAATCCGGTGTTGAGGGATTTGTCCCTGCAGATTTCGACCACCTACAACGACGCCACCCGGCAAGCGGAGCCCACCGCGCAACTGGAGTCGAAGTTCCTGAGCGAGCAGCTTAAAATCGGTATGACGCAACCCGTGAGCGGGCGCGGCACGCGGGCGCGGGCCGAGTACCGTTTCGATGACCGACTCTCCGCACAGGCCCAGTGGGACAACGAGAACAACGAAGCCTCGTTTGGAAACCTCGGGCTCGAGCTGAAGCTGAGCTGGGAGGTCGAGTAGTCCGGGCCCTCGCGGTGCTGGCGCTGGTGCTCTGCGTCCTCGTGCCGGGCGCGGCGCGCGCGCAGGCGGACGACAGCGGTGGCTTCGGCGCCGAGGTCATCGCCGTGGAGCTGCACCTGTCCGGAGGCGCGGACGCGCAGGGCCTGAGCGACCTGGTGGCGGTGCGCAAGGGGCAGACGCTGACGCCGGGCGCGGTGCGGCGCTCGGTGGAGCGGCTGTGGGCCACGGGCCGCTTCACGGACGTGGTGGCGCGCACGGAGCCGGTGCGAGGCGGGGTGCGGCTGATGTTCCAGCTCACGCCCGTGTCGCGGCTGGCGCGGCTGCGCTTCGAAGGCAACTCCGTGCTGTCGGATGGAGAGCTGCTGGAGGCCAGCAGCTTGCTGGAGGGCGGGCCGCTGGACGCCGAGGAGCTGCAGGGCGCGGTGTCGTCCGTGCTCCAGGCGTATCAGCGCAAGGGGTACGACTCGACGAGAGTCTCCGTGACGCAGGAGCCGGTGACGGATGGCATCGCGGTGGTGCTCACCGTGGACGAAGGCCTGCCCACGCGGGTGCGGCAGGTGACCTTCTCCGGCAGCCCTGGCCTGCCGCTGTCCCGGTTGCTGGAGGTGCTGGCGCTGCATCCGGGGCAGGTGTTCGACCGGGCGCGCCTGTCCAGCTCGCTGGAGGAGCTGCGCACCTTGCTGCGCGGCGAGGGCTACTGGCGCGCGCAGGTGGGAGCGCCGGCGGTGCTGGTGGAGGGCAGCTTCGCGTCGGTGGCGGTGCCCCTGATGGCGGGGCCTCGCTACGTGGTGCGCTTCCACGGCAACCGCCACTTCCCGCACGGCGTGCTGGAGCGCGTGCTGGCGCACGACGTCTCGGAGCCCATGGACGAGGTCGTCGCTGGCCGGCTCGCGCGACGCATGGAGGTCTTCTACCGCTACCGCGGCTTCCACGACGTGCGCGTGCGGCCGCGCGAGGTGCTGCGTCCGGATGGCGAGGTGGCGGCGCTGGTGTTCGACGTGGAGGAGGGGCACCCGCTGCGCGTGGCCGACGTGCGCTTCCACGGCAACCGCGGGCTGCCGGTGGAGACGCTGCGCGCGCTGCTCGCGGAGCAGGTGCTGGCGGGCATGACACGGCCGGAGCTGGACCTGCGGATGCTCGACGACCCGCTGAACACTGAGGGACGTCACGGCCTGGACCTCCCGGGCGTCGCGCCGCCGCCGCCAGCGTCCACCGTGTACGTGGAGGACGCGTGGCTGGAGGCCGTGGAGGCCATGAACGAGGCCTACCGCGAGCAGGGCTTCCTCTCCGCGGTGGTGGCGTTCCGGGGCCTGACGGTGGATGTCGTGGGGCGCACGGCGGTCGCGGACTTCGACGTGGAGGAGGGGCCTCAGGCGCGCCTGGTGAAGGTGGACTTCGAGGGCGTGCCACCGGGCCTGACGGCCTGGGTCATGGGCCGGCGCATGCGCGAGGGCGCGCCGCTGAGTTTCGACACGGTGGAGTCCTCGCGTCAGGCGCTGGAGCAGGAGCTGGGGCGGCAGGGCTACCTCTTCGCGCGCGTCACCACGGAGACGGGCGTGGGCGAGGACGGGACGCAGGCGACCGTCATCTTCCGCGCGGACGCGGGCCCGCAGGTGAAGGTCGGGAAGATTCTGGTGCAGGGCCTGACGCGCACGGACCCGGACCTGGTGCTGGCCAACCTCGCGGTGGAGGAGGGCAAGCCCATCGCGCTGGATGAGCTGACGGAGGGCCAGCGCCGCCTGGCGCGCCTGGGCGTGTTCCGTCAGGTGGACATCGCGCTGGCGGACCCCACCCGGCGCGAGGACACCAAGGACGTGCTGGTGACGGTCCAGGAGCGGCCCCGGTTGGATGGCCAGGTGTCCGGCGGCTACTTCCTGGTGGACGGTCCCCGCATCACGCTCGACACGGCCTACCGCAACCTGGACGGACTGGGGCTCAGCCTGCTGGCGCGCGGGAAGATCAACTACGCGGGCTGGAGCGCGGAGGCGCTGTCTCGGGACCGGCGCATCGCCTGCCAGCAGACGGTGCCCGGTGGCGGTCCCGCTCCGGGCTGTGACGTGGAGCTCCAGGGGCTCAATGGCCTGGGAGGCCGGGGCAACCTCGCGCTGGCGCAGCCGCGGCTGTTCTTCCTGCTGCCGCTGCAGGTGGGCGCCCGCCTGGACCTCATTGGCGAGCGCATCCACCGGCCTTCCTACGTGTCCTCGCGGTTCGCGGCGGCGGCGGCCATGGACTGGGCCGCGGCGACGTGGCTCAACCTGTCGCTGTCCTACGAAGTGGAGAACAACCGGCTGCGCTCGCGCGCGGGCGTGCTGGAGCTGCTCAACCGCGCCGACCGGGAGCGGCTGCGCTACCCGTTCGGCGACTTCGCGCTGCATTCGTTGCGCCCCTCTGTCACGCTCGACTTCCGGGATGACCCGGCCAACCCGCGCCGGGGCGTGGTGTTCGTCTCCAGCGCGGAGTTCACCCGCGGGTTGAGCGTGCGCCCCACGGACGTGGCGGGCAACCGCGTGGATGCGTACCCCATCGACGGCGTGAAGCTGTCGGGCAGCCTCAGTGGCTACATCCCGCTGGGACGGCGGGCGAGTGTGGCGCTGTCCGCGCGCGCGGGCACCATCATCCCGTTGGAGGAGCAGGCGCAGGCCATTGGCTCGAAGCTGTTCTACCTGGGCGGCTCGTCCAGCCTGCGCGGCTTCCGTGAGGACGGCGTGCTGCCGGAGGACGTCCGCGGCGCGTTGCAGCAGCGGCTGCGTGACTGCCGTGCGCTGATTTCGCCGTCGGGGTGCTCCGCTGAGCTGAAGGCCGTGCTCGCCGGGCAGGTCCCCGCGAGCCAGGGTGGCGAGCTCTTCACCCTGGGCAAGGCGGAGCTGCGCCTGCCGGCCCTGTCCTCCGTGGACCTGGGGCTCTTCTTCGAGGCGGGCAACCTGTGGCTGGACCGGACGCAGTTCGACCCGGGCCGGCTGCGCTACACGGCGGGCGCGGGCCTGCGCTACGTGACGCCCGTGGGGCCGCTGGCCTTCGACGTGGGCTTCAACCTGGACCCGGACGAGTCCGTGAACGAGGCCACCACGCAGTTCCACTTCAGCATCGGGACGTTCTGAGGGAGGCGATGGTGCGCATGCGCTGGCCGCGGTGGACGTTGGTGGGCCTGGGGCTCCTGGTGGCGGCGGGCTGCCGGACCCCCTCCGCGTCCTCGCAGGGGCCGGCGCGGCCCAAGTGGATGCCTCCGGAGGGAACGTGCCCCCGGGGCGCCTTGCTGCAGATGGAGCGCCTGGGCCTGAAGCCTGGGGACAAGGTCCCCGTCATCGTGGATGCCATCCAGGACCACCCGGGCCCTGCGCGCTACAACTACAGCTTCGTGATTGCGCTGCCACGCGAGCAGGGAGAGCAGCAGCTTCCCGGCGCGCGCATTGGCGGCCGCCTGTACGTGACGAAGCACCGCGTCTTCGGCCGGTATGACCGCATCTTCCTGCCGGAGTCCGGGGCGATGTCGGTGCCCTTTTGCGGCATCCTCCTGGACTCGCGCTGGGACAAGGACGGCGAGGGCCTGATTGCCTACCCGAGCCCGATGAAGGGCTTCTCCGTGGTGCAGGACAACACCGGCGTCATCCAGGTGGTGGACCGGTATCCCTGAGACGTGGAGTACAGTCTCCTCCGTGTTCTACGCGTGCGTGCGTGCGGTGGTGGCGCTGTGTCTCCGACTCTTCTACCGGGTGAAGGTGAATGCCCCGGCGCTGGAGCCGGACGGCCCGGTGCTCTTCGTGGGCAACCACCCCAACGGCCTCATCGACCCGGCGCTGGTGTTCATCCTCACGCGGCGCAAGGTGACCTTCCTGGCGAAGGCGCCGCTGTTCCGGATGCCCGTCATCGGCTGGCTGTTGAAGGGGCTGGACGCGCTGCCGGTGTACCGGAAGCAGGATGACCCGGCGAAGATGGGCGGCAACGAGGGCACGCTGGAGGCCGCGAAGGGCGCGCTGGTGCAGGGGCGCGCCATCACCATCTTCCCCGAGGGCAAGAGCCACTCCGAGCCTGGGCTCGCCGAGCTGAAGACGGGCGCGGCGCGCATCGCCGTGAGCGCGGCGAAGGCCGGGGCTCCGGTGCGCATCGTCCCCGTGGGACTCACCTACGCGGAGAAGCACGTGTTCCGCAGCGAGGTGCTCATCGACGTGGGGCCCGCCATCGACGTGCAGGCCTTCCTGCCCGCGGACGCCGCGGCGGAGCCCGATGCCGTCCGCGCCCTCACCGAGCGCATCGCTAGCGGGCTGCGCGCGGTGACGCTCAACCTGGAGCAGTGGGCGGACCTCCCGCTGGCGCAGCTGGCCGAGCAGCTCTTCGCCTTCAAGCAGGGTGGGGCGCTCGACGCGGAGCGCCTGCGACTGTGGGCACGCGGCGTCCAGATGTTCCGCGCCCAGGAGCCGGAGCGCTTCGAGTCCCTGCGCGCGCAGCTCGCCGGCTTCCGGCACCGCATGGCGCTGGTGCAGGCGACGGGGCTGGAGGACCTGGTGCTCGTGTACCGGCCGGGGAACGTGGTGCCCTTCGTGGTGAAGAACGTGCTGGCGCTGGTGCTGGGCCTGCCGCTGTTCGCCCTGGGGCTGGGCCTGTTCTGGCTGCCCTACCAGTTGCCTCGGCTCGCCAGCCGAAACGCCGAGCTGGACGTGCAGGCCACGGTGAAGTTCCTCACCGCCTTCGTGGTGGCGCTGGTGTGGTGGGGCGTGCTGACAGCCGCCGCGGCGGTGTGGGGACGCGCGCTCCTGGCCGTGGCCGTCTTCCTCGCCGTGCCACCGCTGGCGCTGTTCACCCTCTACTTCGCCGAGCGCTGGGAGTCGCTCCAGCGCGACATCCGCGTGTTCTTCACGCTGGGCAACCGCGCGCGCCTCAAGGGCCTGCTGCTCGCGGATGGCGAGCGGCTGGCCTTGGAGATGGAGCGCCTGGCCGACGAGTACCGGCCAAGGCTGGATGCCGCCGCTCAGCCCTGACGCGCGAGGGGCACTGCTTCACGGAACAGCCGGGCGCCCAGCAGCAGCGCGAAGCCGCCGAGGAGCACGGGCAGGGCATTCACCGCGATGGCGGTGTGCAGGCTGGATGCGTCCGCGATGGTGCCGATGAGCGTGGGCGAAATCGCGTCACCCAGCAGGTGGATGCACAGCACATTCAGTCCCATGGCGAAGGCGCGGAACGCGGGCGGCACGCAGTTGACGATGGCCGCGTTGATGGGGCCGCTGTTGAGGAAGATGAGGAACTGCGCCAGGGCGATTGCCGCGAAGGTGGGGCCCACGGCCTTCAGGCTCACCGCCAGGTACATGCACGGGGCCGCCAGCATCAGGCCGATGCCGGACATCCACAGTCCGCCGCCCTCGCGCTTGCGGTCCAGCTTGTCGCCAAGCCAGCCGCCCGCCACCGTCCCCAGCAGGCCGGCCACCGCCGTAATCGCGCCGAAGATGAAGCCCGAGCTGTCCTGCGCCAGGCCGCGCTCGCGCACCAGGTACGTGGGCATCCAGAAGCCCAGGCCGCCAATGGAGAACGTCATCAGCGTGTACCCGGCCGTCACCGCCCAGAAGGCCGCGTTCCGCGCCAGTCCCTTCAGGCCCACCATGAAGGGCAGCTTCGCCTGCGCGTCTGGCCCGTCCATGGCGCCGCGCTGGGGCTCCGGCATGAAGAAGGCCATGGCGCCCAGAATCAGCCCGGGCACGCCCCCGGCGAAGAAGGCGACGTGCCACGAGTAGGCCTGCGTCAGCCACCCGCCCAGGCCGTAGCCCGCCGCGGCGCCCACGGGGATGGCGATGTAGAAGAACGCCAGCATCCGCGTGCGCTGCGTGCGCGGATACAAGTCGGAGATGATGCTGGGCGCCACGGCGCCGTAGCCGGCCTCACCGATGCCAATCACCGCGCGGGCCAGGAGCAACGCGCCGAACGAGGTGGCCAGCCCGCTGGCCCCGGTGGCCAGGCTCCAGAGAACCACGCCGCCCACCACCAGCAGCCGCCGTGGGTAGCGGTCCCCGAGGAACCCGCCCAGCGGCGAGGCCAGCATGAACACCACGATGAACATGGTGCCCAGCAGGCCGGACTGCGTGTCGTTGATGCCGAATTCCTTCTGGATGTCTGGCAGCGCCACCGCGACGATGTAGCGGTCGAGGTAGTTGACCAGGTTGATGAGGGTGAGGATGAGCAGCGCATAACCCGCGTTGCTGGCGGGCACGGCGGACGCGGCCGGTGAGGCCGCGGGTTGGGCGTTCATGAAGAGGTGGCTCCGGCTCCAAAGCGGTGCGCGAGCAGGCCCCAGCGCAGGCCCCTGTCACTGACGCGGCAGGCATCCAGTCCCAGCGCCTTCACCGACTCCAGCAAGATGAGGGCGCCCGCGGGGATGACGTCCGCGCGCTTGGGCTGCATGCCGGGCAGGGCGCGCCGCGCTTCCAGCGGCATGGCGCACAGCCGGTCCGCCAGGGCGGACAGCTGGCCCACGGACAGCGTGCCGCCGTGGACCTGCTCCGCGACGTATGGGTGGATGGCGTGCTGCACGGCGTACAGCGTCGTCACCGTGCCGGCGACGCCCACCAGGGCCGCGCCGGGCGGTGGGGCGGGGAGGGCGCGGAAGGTGTCGCGCAGGTGGGCCTCGACACGCGCGCGGTCCTCGGACGTCATCGGGTCAGCGCCGACGAAGCGCTCCGTCATGCGCACCGCGCCCACGTCGAAGCTGTGGCGGAAGTCCACGTGGCCGCCACGGTTGCCGTAGATGAACTCCGTGGAGCCACCGCCAATGTCGAGCACCAGCAGGGGGCCCGCCGCGTCCGACGCGAAGTCCGAGTGCACCGCGGCGAAGGACAGCTCCGCCTCCATGGCGCCGGAGATGATTTCCACGGTCACGTTCGCGCGCGCCTTCGCGGCGGCGAGGAACTCCGCGCCGTTCTCCGCGTCACGCGCGGCGCTGGTGGCGGACACGGCGATGCCTTCCGCGCCCAGCTCGCGCGCCTCGCGAGCGAAGGACTCCAGCACCTGGAGCGTCGCCTCCATGCCTTCAGCGGAGAGCTTGCGCGTCGCATCCACGCCCCTGCCCAGGCGGGTGATTTCCGCGCGCTCCCGCACGGCCTCGAAACGGCCCTCCGGGGTGCGCTCCGCGACGAGCAGGAGGACGGAGTTGCTGCCAACATCGATGGTGGCGAAACGCGACATGCGCGGCAGCCTACTCAACGCAGCAGCGCTTCCAAAGCATCACCCAGGGCCTGGTAGTCGGCGGGGGTGTTGTAGAGCTGGGCGGAGAGACGCACATGCCGGCGCGGCGGACGGGGCCAGGGGGTGATTTGCGCCTCGATGCGGTATTCGTCGAACAGGCGCAGGTGGAGCGGGTCCACGTAGAGCGGGGGCTGGGGGACTTCGGGGAAGCCGTCCGGCAGTGTCACCGTGGCCATGCTGCCGACCATGTCCTCGGGGCAGGTGGGCTGGGTGCCCAGCCGCGCGCACAGCAGGTTCTGCGCCGCCAGCACCTTGGCCCGGTTCGAGGCCATGACCTCCGGCCAGCCGCCGGGAAGCAGCCCGCCCATGAAGCGAATCACCTCGGGCACGCAGAGCACGGCCGAAGGGTCGTGCGTCCCCGTCCAGTCGAAGTCCAATCGGAAGCGGGAACGGTCCGTCCGCCGGGAGTTGTGCCCGTGGCTCACGGACAGGGGCTTGATGGCGGGCTGGAGGTCGCGCCGGACGTGGAGGAACGCGGCGCCCTTGGGGGCGCACAGCCACTTGTGGCAGTTGCCCGTGTAGTAGCCGGCGCCCAGCGTGCGCAGCGACAGCGGCAGCATGCCCGGCCCGTGCGCGCCATCCACCAGCGTCTCCACGCCACGCTCGCGCATGGCAGCGACGAGTTGCTCCAGCGGCATCACGAGGGCTGTCTGGCTGGACACGTGGTCCACCAGGAACAGGCGCGTGCGCGGGGTGACGTGGGGCAGCACGGCGTCCACCACCGACTGCGCGGACGGCACCGGCCAGGGCAGCTTCGCCACCACCACCTTGGCGCCCCACTGCGACGCCACGAAGTCCAGCGCGTTGCGGCTGGCGTTGTACTCGTGGTCGGTGGTGAGCAGCTCGTCGCCAGGGGCGAAGCGCAGCGAGCGCAGCACCGTACTCACCCCCGCCGTCGCGTTGGGGACGAAGCCCAGGTCGTCCGCGTCCGCGTCGAGGAAGGTGGCGAGCGCGGCGCGGGCGTCATCCAGCAGCGGCTCGATTTCGCGATGGAGGAAGCGCACTGGCTCGGCTTCCAGTCGCGCGCGCAGCTCGGACTGTCGCTGGAGGACGGCTGTCGGGCAGGCGCCGAACGAGCCGTGGTTGAGGAAGACGACTTCGGGGTCCAGGCTCCAGTGGCTGCGGAAGGGCGCGCTCATGCGGGAGGACTCGACCTGAGCTGGTTGCGCCTGTCAACGCGCGGCACGTGCACAGGGGGGCATGCGCCGCGCTCGAGCGCGGAGGCGCTCAAATCTCGATGGAGAGCTTTCCCGATTGGGACTTCTTGGGGTTGTAGTGCTCCAGGTCGGACTCGAGGACGTACCCGACGACACCGTTCGCTTCCGCCTGGTCTCCGCCGACGAAGGACATGATGACGACGTTGCCGCCGGCCGCACGGGCCAGTTGCTTCGCCTCCTCGAGGAGTTTCTCTCTCGGCAGGGTGCCGTGTGACGACGCTCGAAGTGAGAGCTTCCCGAGAATCTCGTGCGGGGCGCCATCGGCCGTGCGAATGCTCCCGTTCACGAGCTCAACGCCTTCAGGGAAGGTATCGACGAGCACCTTCACGTCGCTCGAGCCTGATTCCACGGGAATCTGGAACTGGTTTCCCGTCATCGACGTGGAGCTGGGATGGCGCCGCTCATAGTTCGCCTCATAGCGCTGGACCACCGCCGCATCCTCGGCGAGCCGTGCCTCGCCAAAGGACGAGTACGTCACGGAGGGCTTCGTCGCGACGCATGCGCCTAGGAAGAGAGCGGCAACGAGGACAGCGCAGCAGGATTTCATCGACATGTGCCTCACGAGAAAGGGAAGGGCGCGGAACGCTACACCGGCTTGCTCCCTCTTCGTCGAGGCCACCCCTGCTGTCGATAGGGCCACAGGTGGGGCGCGCAGGCCCCACCTGTCCCAGTGGCTACTGCGCCTGTGGCAGCGGCGACCAGTCCGGCGTCTGGTAGGTGCCCTTCTCAGCGCGCAGCGGGAGCTGGTTGTTGCCGTCCGCCGTCATGACGTAGAGCTGCGAGCCGCCGTTGCGCGTGGACGTGAAGACGATGAGCCGCCCGTTGGGCGAGAAGGCGGGCTCCTCGTTGCTGCCCTGGTCCTGCGTGAGGCGCGTCACCTTGCCCGTCTCCACGTTGACGGTGAAGAGGTCGAAGGCGTTGCGCTCGTCGCGAGCGGTGAAGACGATGAGGTCTCCGCGCGGCGACCAGTCCGGCGTCTGGTTGTAGTTGCCCTGGAAGGTGAGCCGGCGCACGCCCGTGCCATCCGCGTTCATGATGTAGACCTGCGGGCTGCCGCCCCGGTTGGACACGAAGGCGATGCGCTTGCCGTCCGGCGACCAGGTGGGGCTGGTGTTGAGGCCGTAGGGCGTGTCGGTGAGCGCGCGCGCGCCGCTGCCGTCCGCGTTGGCCACGTACACCTGGGCGCTCTCGCCCTCCGCCAGCGAGTACGCGATGCGCTTGCCGTCCGGAGAGAAGGCCGCGCCGGTGGCCATCTGCCCACCGGAGATGACGGCCTTCGCCTCACCGCCGGGGGACTGCACGTAGATGTCCGGGCGATTCTTGCGGTACGTGGTGAAGGCGACCTGCGAGCCATCCTGGCTCAGCGCGGGCAGGATGTTGATGCCGCCCTTGGTGAGCGCCCGGGCGTTGCCGCCGTCCCAGTCCGCCACGTACACGTCGCGGTTGGTGCCCACCTTGCGCACGTAGGTGATGCGGGACAGGAAGGGGCTGGGCTCACGGGTGAAGTGCCGGTAGAGCGCGTCCGCCAGGCGGTGCGCCAGCAGCGAGGCGTTGTCGGCGGGCGCGTCCTTGGACACCTTCAGGTCCTCGCGGCCGGTGCCCACGTTGAACAGGCGCAGCTCCCCGCGCAGCACGCCGCCGTCCTGCGCCAGTGACACCTTCACGAGCGCTTCGGCGCCCACGTCCGCCCAGCGGCTGAAGTTGATGCTGGCCGCGGCCATGCCTTCCTTCGCGTCCGCCGTGAAGCCCTTGCGGTCCAGCACCTGGAGGATGCCGGAGGCGGTCAGGTCGAAGCTGAAGGCCGAGTCGAAGGGCGCAACCAACGCCTTCGCGCCATCGTTCTGCGTCAGGGGCGCGGGCACCGCTACGGGCAGCGGGCGGAAGTTGGCGCCGGAGATTTCGATGGTGGGCGCCTGCGCGAGCGCGACGACGGGGAGGAGCAGCAGGGAGAGGAGCAGGGCTTTCATAGGGCGTTGAACACCAGGTTGACGCCGCTCTTCTGCAGGGCGTCCCGGAGATGGTCCGGTGGAGGAGAAAAGGGCGCGGCCTTGCGCACGGCCGTGACGACGGCCGAGTCGAAGAGGTCGTTCCCACTGGCCTTGGTGAGATTCACGTCCAGCACTTCACCCGTGCGGCCCAGGCGCACCGCCACCATGGCCTTGAGGTGCAGCCGCTCGGATTCGGGGATGGTGTCCGCCACGCTGTAGTGGCGGCGGACCTGCGATTGGAGCAGGCCGAAGTAGCGCTCGCCTTCCGCGGTGGCCGAGTCGCCGTCCGGGTCGCCGTCCTCGGCGCCCTCCGCCTCTTCGGGCTCGGCCGCCTTGGCCGTCTTGTCGAAGGCACCGAAGAGTCGCTTGCGCCGGTCCTCGCCCGTCGTCTCGCCCTTCTGCGGCGTGGGCTTGGACGTGGAGGGCTCCGGCTTCACACCCGGGATGGGTACCGCCACCTTGGCGGGCGAGGGCTCCGGGGGCGGGGCCTCCGGAGCGGGCTTGGGCGCGTCCACCTTCTTGGGCGGCGGGGGCAACTGCTCCTTGCGTGGCAGCAGCTTGGAGTCGCGCGGCTTGCCCAGGCGCACCAGCGTGGCGCGAATGGGCTTGGTGTCCAGGTCCACCTTGGGCGTGGCGGAGAAGCGCGCGTACGCAATCGCCGCCACCAGCACCAGGATGTGCCCCACGACGGACACCACCACGAAGCGCGACAGCCGCGTGGAGCGCGTGACGAGCAGGCTGTGGCTTACCGCGGAGGGCGTCATGGGCTAGCGCTTCGCTTCCTTCGACTTGCCTTTGCCAGTGTTGGACGTCCGACCCGCGGTCGACGGGTCCGTGATCATGCCCACGTTGCCAATGCCCGCGCGCTGGGCCGCGGCCATGACCTCCACCACCACACCGTAAGGCACGTCCCGGTCCGCGTGGAGATAGACTTCCTTGTCGGCCTGCGCCTTGGCGTTGGCGGCGAGCTTCTGCTCCAGCTCCTCCAGCGCCACTTCCGCGTCACCGATGTAGACCTTGCGCCCCGCGTCGATGGAGAGGACCAGCTTCTTCTCCGTGGCCTCCACCGGCGCGGCCTTGGTCTCCGGCAGGTTCACCTTCACGCCCTGCTGGATGAGGGGCGCTGTCACCATGAAGATGATGAGCAGCACCAACATCACGTCCACCATGGGCGTGACGTTGATTTCGCTCATGGTGGTGCGGCCACCGCCGCGGTTGCCTCCGCCCATTCCCATGGTGGCCCCCGGCTACCGGAAGAAGTGACGCTTGATGATGTTGAGGAAGTCCGCGGAGAAGTTCGACATCTCCGTGTCGAACACCTTGATGCGGCTGACGAACGAGTTGTAGGCGACCACCGCCGGAATCGCCGCGAACAGGCCCGCGGCGGTGGCGAAGAGCGCGTTGCCCACCGGCGCGGCCACCGTGGCCAGCGTCGCGTTGCCCTGCTCGGCAATCTGGTTGAACGCGCTCAGGATGCCGATGACGGTGCCGAACAGGCCCACGAAGGGCGACGCGGCGCCCACGGTGCCCAGGAAGGACACCCGGTTCTCCAGCTCGGTGATTTGCGCCGTGGAGGCTCGGTGGAGCGCGCGCTCCACGTTCTCGATGCCGCCCAGCCGCTCGGCCAGCGCGCCTTCGGTGCCGCCCTCCTTGGCTTGCGCCAGCTTGGTCAGCTCTTCATAGCCGGCGCAGAAGACCTTCGACAGCGGCGAGCCGTCGAGCTTCTGAGCCGTCTGGTAGATGGCCTCCAGGCGCGAGGCCTTCCAGAAGGTGTCGAGGAAGGTGAGAGACTGTGCGCGAGCCTTGGCGAGCTGGGACGCCTTCATGGCGATGAGGGCCCAGGAGGCCACGGATACGCCCATCAGGAGCAGCAGGACTGCCAGCTCGATGAGGGAGGCGTCGCGGATGATCTCCACGTAGTTCATGGCGCCAAGCGCCAGGGGCAGGTGGGGCGTCATGGGGAGCAGCGCGTAACACTCCGATAAGACAGGGTCAAACAATGGGGAAACGGTTGGTTGCTTGAGCGGGATTGCCGATGGCGGTGAATAATTCCCGCCGCCGCCCGTCGGATGGAGCAGAAGCGGGCCGAACACCTCACTGCCCCACCGACAGGTGCCCCATGAACTCCCGGTTGCTGGTCGCATTCCTCTGCTTGTTTGCGATCCTCCCTGGCTGTGTCGTCCATGAAGAGCCGTGCTGCGATGTGCCTCGCTACGAGGGGGATGTGACCTTCCGCTGGAGCTTCGGTGGCCAGCGCTGCGACGATGTCCGCGCGGTCCATGGCGTCAACGTCATCATCCCCGGCGAGGTGCTGGCCAACGACGGCCGCTACAACTGCCAGGCGAACGGCTTCGACGGCATCGTCCTCCACCGATTCGCGCCGGGGACCTACTCGTTCCGCCTGGAAGGCGTCGGCTACGGCAATGAGTTGCTGTACGAGACCCATGGAACCTTCACCGTGGACGGCAACGTGACGGTGAACGTGGACCTGACCCCGACGGGCGCTCCGCCGTCCTTCGCCTACCTGAGCTGGCTCTTCCCGCCGAACAGCTACAGCCCCAGCCCCAACTGCAACCAGGCGGGGATCACCCACGTCGAGGCGAGCGTGGATGGCGGTGACTGGGCGCGCTTCGAGTGCTGGGAAGGGCACGCCGCCAACCAGATCCGCACGCCGTACCTGGACCCGGGCTACCACGGGTTGGAGCTCGTCGCCGTCGATAGGAATGGCCTGCCCTGGTTCTACTTCGGGGGCGACATCCTCACCCAGTTGGGGCAGCCGACCTCCCACACCGGGTCGATGTGGGCCATTGGCGGGGCCTCTGTCCGGTGGGAGCTGCGCTCGCGTTACGGGCACCGCCAGACCTGCTACGAGGCCGGCCTGCAGCGCGTGGGCATCAACTTCCGCGACATCCACACCGGCGAACTGGTGTACGGCGACGTCGGTGACTGGCACGACTGCGTCGATGGCCCGAATGAAAGCTCGGTGGTGGTGTACCAGTTCCTGCGGCCCGGCCGTTACGTGGTGGAGATGTACGCCAGCGCTCGCGACGGTCGCGAGTACTTCTCGCCGGACAACTCGCCCGTCATCGACGTGGTCGCCCACCAGTTCCCGGGCCCGAACTCCTCGCTGCCGGTGTACCTCATCGAGGACTGAGCGCGGCGGGTCGGCTGGGCAGTGAGCGGAGGGCCGGGATGATGCATCCCGGCCCTTCGTGCGTTCAGCGGGGCCGACGCTGGCGTTGGCATCAAACGTGATAGGGACACGCTCCATGCGGCAAGGCAGCCACAGTCCCATTGGTGTCTTCGATTCAGGCGTCGGCGGACTCACCGTCCTCAAGGCCCTCATGGCCCGGCTCCCCCACGAGAGCACGGTGTATCTGGGGGACACCGCGCGGGTGCCCTACGGCACCAAGTCCGGCGAGGTGGTGACGCGCTACTCGCTGAAGAACGCGGAGTTCCTCCTGGAGCGCGGCATCAAGCTGCTGGTGGTGGCGTGCAACACCGCTTCGGCTGTGGCGCTGCCCGCGCTGGAGGCGGCGCTGCCAGTGCCGGTGGTGGGCGTCATCCTCCCCGGCGCGCGGGCGGCGCTGGCGCGCACGCAGGGGGGCGGGGTGGGTATCATCGGCACACCCGGCACCATCCGCTCAGGCGCCTACCAGCGTGCCCTCGAGTCCGCGGATCCACGGGTGCGGGCGAAGGCCCGCGCCTGTCCGCTCTTCGTGCCGCTGGCGGAAGAGGGGTGGACCACGGGCGACGTGCCCCTGCTGGTGGCGCGCGACTACCTGGCCGAGTTCACCCGCGACGGCGTGGACACCCTGGTGCTGGGCTGCACGCACTACCCGCTGCTCAAGGGCGTCATCGCGGAGGTGGTGGGGCCCCAGGTGGCGCTGGTGGACTCGGCGGAGGCCACCGCGGACGCGGTGGCCGCGCTGCTGTCGGAGCAGGACGGACTGGCGCCGGCGTCACGAGGCACGCCGGAGCACGCGTACTACGTCACCGACGTGCCGGAGCGCTTCATGGAGGTGGGGGCCCGGTTCCTGGGCCGGCCCATCACCGCGGCGGAGCAGGTGGACCTGACCTTCTGACGGGGGCGTGCCGCGGACGCACGAACGCCCGCCGCGGCAGGCCGGGCGGGCGTTCTGGTACGGCGGAGGACTACGGCCGCGTGGAGGCGGGCTTCTCCTGCACGGTGGCCTGGGTGAGCAGCTCCTTGGCCGCTTGGACCACCGGGGCCTCGCTGCCACCCGCGGCGACCACCAGCGCGCGCGCCGCCTCCGCTCCGATGTCGTCCTGGCGCGGCAGCAGGCCCGTGGCCCAGGTGATGATCCGCTCGGCGGTGGGGAAGAAGTGGACCATCGTCAGCGGCTTGTTCATCCAGCCCACGGTGATGCAGTAGTACTTGTTGTACGGCTTGGTGTGATGGATGCGGTGGTGGTCGGGGGGCAGGATGAGGTGCACGCGCTGGAGGAAGCCGACGAGCGCGGGCGGCGAGTCCATGTGCGACCACTTGTGGAACTGGTTGGTCGCCATCACCCAGAAAATCATCGCGCCGAGAAAGGACGCGCAGAACACCCAGCCCGGGCCGCTCATGGGCAGGCACAGGGCGATGATGGCCACCGGCAGGGAGATGAGGCAGTTGTTGCCGTTGGTCTCCACGAAGTCGTGGCGGGTGATGGCCTTCTCGTCCACGTGGTGCTCGCGGAAAGGGCGGATGAGCGCCTTGCCCAGCAGCGGCATCTCCGTGGAGCCCCACGTGTCGCCCATCCAGTGGACGAAGCCGGAGACGAAGTCCGCGGCGAGGTAGCCCAGCAGCACCGCGCTGAGCAGCAGCCACGTGCCCGCATAGGGGTTGCCCCACAGCCGGTACACCAGCGCCACCTCCAGCGAGACGAAGGAGACGATGGCGGCGATCTCCATCGCGCGGATGGCGGGCGAGTACCCCTGCGCCAGCACCTGGGCGTCTTGCTGGCGCACCTTCTTTTCAATCTCTTGGGTCTTCATCCGGGCGTCCTCGCCGTTGGTGGGGGTGTCGAGAACCCCGTCCGTCAGCCTGTACGTATCCCAGCCGCTTTCAGCTTTTCAACGGAACTGCCGGGCAATCGCCGTGGCCTGCACGGTTGGTGGGCCAGGGAGTCACTCGTGTGCGTGTGGCAGCACGAAGGATGCAAGCAGGTCACGCTTACCTTGTGTCGTGCGGATGCGGCTGCTACGGTCCGCGACTTCGGCGATGACGAAAACCTTCGAAAAAGCCGTCACCGGCTTCAATCACAACATCAAGCACAAGGGGAAGGTCTACCACGTCCAGACTGAGGACTCGGGCGTCAACAACCCCCACATCATCACCCACCTGTTCGTGGGCGGGAACATCCTCGCGTCGAAGAAGACGTCCTACGCGGACATCCTCAACGCGGAGAACCTCGCGGAGGTCGTGCGTGAGTTGATGGAGGAGCAGCACAAGGAGATGCTGCGCAACCTCATCAACGGGGTGTACGACAGCTACGAGTCCACCGCGCGCAGCTACCAGCCCGGTCAGCTCGCGGCGGACACAGACCCGGCGCAGGTGAAGCTGCAGCCCGGCCAGTCCATGGCGCAGCGACCGCCTCCGCCTCCTCCTCCCGTGGCGGTCCCCGCGCCCGTGGTGGTTCCTCCGGAGGTCGCCGCGGCGCGCGCCCTCAAGGAGAAGCCGAAGATCAACGAGATTGGCGTGGAGACGCTCTTCGGCGAGGACCTCATCTCGGAGAAGAGCCTCGACGAGGTCATCCTCAGCTACCTCGCGGGTGAGGGCGAGCAGTAGCCGCCCACGCGGTCTTCCGGATGTGGGCGCCTGGCGGGCCCGTCCGGACATGTCTCCAGGGCTTCGTACGGCCTGGGCGAGCGGGCAGGAGTCCCTCTCGCGGGGCGTGCGTGGGGGATGCCGCCCGGGCGTGGTAGGTTGGCGGCCTTCCGCTCGCCGCCATGATTCAGTTCTTCCACGTATACAAGGCGTATCCCGGCGACCCACCGGTGTTGTCGGACATCAACCTCAACGTGGAGAAGGGCGAGTTCGTGTTCCTCACGGGCCCTTCGGGCGCGGGGAAGACGACGCTGCTGAAGCTCATCTTCTGCGCGGAGAAGGCCACCAAGGGGCAGATTCTCGTGGGCGGCCGCAACATCGCCCGCATCCGTGAGTCCGCGGTGCCGTACCTGCGGCGCAACATCGGGGTGGTGTTCCAGGACTTCAAGCTGCTGCCGCACCGGACGGTGGAGGACAACGTGTCCTTCACGCTGGACGTGCTGGGTGTGCCCCGCGCGGAGGCGCGCGAGAAGGTGCGGCGCATGCTCAAGCTGGTGGGGCTGGAGCACAAGGCGGGCTCGTTCCCGCTGCGCCTGTCGGGTGGAGAGCAGCAGCGCGTCGTCATCGCGCGGGCGCTCGTCAATGACCCCACCATCCTCCTGGCGGATGAGCCCACCGGCAACCTGGACCCGGCGCTCACCGTCGAAATCATGGACCTGCTCACGCAGGTCAACGTGCGCGGCACCACGGTGATGGTGGCCACGCACGACGCGACGCTGCTGTCGCGCTACCAGAAGCGCACCGTGCGCCTGGAGCGCGGGCAGATTGTGTCCGACGAGGACGGCGTCAAGGCGGCGCGCCGGATGGTGGTATGAGCGCGCTGTCGAAGGTGACGTACTTCTGCCGCTCGGCGGCGGTGGGGCTGAAGCACTCGCCCTTCGTGCACTTCATCGCGGTGACGACCATCGCCATCGCCTTGTTCTCCGCGGGCATGGCCCGGGGCGCGGCGCGGGTGCTGGACAACCTCCTGGCGTCGCTCGGCGGCGAGGTGGAGGTGACGGTGTACCTGGCGCCGGAACTGGACGCGGACGAGGTCCACGGGGTGCGAGCCCGCGTGCTGGCGCTCAGCGGGGGTGAGGTGACGCTGGTGTCGCCGGACGCCGCGCTCTCACGGCTGCGCACGGAGCTGGGCGACCTGGGCGAGGCGCTGGCGGAGCTGCCGGAGAACCCGCTGCCGGTGTCGCTGGAGCTGCGCGTGCCGCCGGAGCGGCGCAACCCGGACGCGCTCCTGGCGTTGGCGAAGGCGCTGCGAGCAACGCCTGGCGTGGCCGGCGTGGACTATGGCGAGGCGGCGGTGCAGCGGCTGTCCGCTATCGCCCGGGCGCTGCGCTTCGGCTCGTTGGTGGCCTTCGCGGTGGTGCTGGGCGCCACCGTGGTCATCGTGGCGGCGACGCTGCAGTTGGCCATCTATTCGCGGCGCGGCGAGATTGAAATCCAGAAGCTGGTGGGCGCCACGGACCGCTTCGTCAAGGCGCCCTTCCTGCTGGAGGGCCTGCTCCAGGGCGTGCTGGGCGCGGCGGTGGCGCTCTTCGGGCTCTGGGCCTTCGGCCGGGTGCTGGGGCCCACGTTGGGCGCGCTCTTCGCCTTCCTGTTGGGGCCCGGCGTCGCGGCGCCGTGGGTGGAGCCCCGGCTGGCGCTGGAGCTGCTGTGCGCTGGCTGCGGCCTGGGACTGGGCGGCAGCTTCGTCGCCGTGGGGCGCTTCCTCCGCGTATGAGCTGGCGCCTCCTCCTGGCATTGGGGCTGTGGGCCTCGACGGCCGCGGCGGCGGCTCCGGCGACGGCGGCCGAGGAGGCCGAACAGGCCGCGGTGCGTGAGCGGCTGAGCGCGCAGCGCGCGACGCTGGCGTTGGTGGAGGCGAAGAAGCTCTCCGTGTTGGAAGGCGTGGAGCTGATGCAGGAGATGGCCGCCTTCTCCCGCCGGCGCGTGCGCTCGCTGGAAGGGGACCTGGCGGTGTTCCGCCGGCGCGTGCTGCTGGCGGAGCGCGAGCAGGCCGTGCTGGCCGAGGCGCTGCGGCTGCAACTGCGCCGGCTGTCTCCGCGCCTGCGCACGCTGTACCGCCTGATGCGCCGCCGCCCGCTGGAGGTGCTGCTGTCGGCGGAGGACTTCGCCGCGCTGGTGTGGCGTGCCCGGGCGCTGGAGGCCAGCATGTCCGGTGACCTGGAGCTGCTGCGCACCGTGCAGCGTGTGGCGCGGCTGCAGCGTCAGGCGGCGCGCGAGCTGGAGCGGCTCCATGCGTCGCTCGCCGCGCGCATGGCCTTCCTCCAGGAGCAGGAGCGGCTGGCCCGCATGCAGCAGGAAGGGCTGGAGGAGGTGGTCGGCACGCTCGCGGGCGAGGCGGAGCTGGCCCGGCGCGCGGTGCGCGAGCTGGAGCAGGCCGACGCGGAGCTGACGCGCATGGTGCAGGACCTGAAGGAGCTGCCCGCGACGAGCGGCTTCGGCGCGCTGCGCGGCAGGCTTCCCCGGCCCGTGTCAGGCATCGTCGAGGTGGGCTTCGGCAAGGTCGTCAACCCGCGCTTCAACACTGTCACCGTCCAGAAGGGCCTGGACATCCGCGCCGCCGCGGGCACGCCGGTGCGGGCCGTGGCCGAGGGCACCGTCGCCTACGCCGGCGCACTCCGCGGCTACGGCAACCTGCTCATCCTGGATCACGGCGACGGCTACCACACCCTCATGGCCCACCTGTCCTCCATCACCCCCGAGCTCGGCCACATGGTGCTCCCCGGAGACGTGGTGGGTGAGGTGGGGGACACCGGCTCCCTCAAGGGGGCCTACCTGTACTTTGAGGTGCGCAAAGGCGGGCAGGCGGTCGACCCCGCCCTGTGGCTGGCGCCCGGGCCCTGACGCATTGCGGCAAGTTCGCGGACGCGTTGTTATTGTCGTGGGACCCTTCTGCGAGGAGCAGGCGAGCGCATGGACCTGATGGGCGGAATGCAAAAGGCGCTGCGGCACATGCTGGTGGCGCGAGGTGTCGAGTCCACGACAGTGCAGGTCGGTGGCCAGACGGTGCACCACTACGCATTGACGGGGCAGGGCAAGGGGCCGCCGGTGGTGCTGGTGCACGGGCTGGGCGGCTCGGCGAACGGCTTCGGACGCACGCTCTTCGGGATGGCGAAGCGCTTCTCGCGCGTGTACGCCCCGGACTTGCCTGGGCACGGCTTCTCCGTGGAGTACTGCGGCGGCGAGGTGTGCGTGCGCAACCAGTTCGACGTGCTGCGCGCCTACGTGGAAGAGGTGGTGAAGGCGCCGGCCTTCGTGGTGGGCAACTCGCTGGGGGGCGCCATGGCGGTGAACCTGGCGGCGGAGTACCCCGAATGGGTCCGCGCGCTGGCGCTGGTGGCTCCCGCGGGCGCGCAACTGCCGGAGGCGGAGAACACCGCGCTGCTCAACTCGTTCGTCGTGAAGTCCCCCGCGGAGGCGCGTGCCTTCACGCGGCGCTTATTCCACCGTCCGCCCCTGCCCGCGCTGCTGTTCGCCTACGAGCTGCGGCACTTCTACGACACACCCACCGTGCGGGCGCTGACCGCGGAGGCGCTGGCCACGCGCGCCTGCCTGGAGCCGGAGCAGGTGCGCAACCTGGCCATGCCGCTGCTGTTCCTGTGGGGCGGCAGTGAGCGGCTGCTGCCGTCGGAGACGCTGAAATGGTACCGCGCCCACCTGCCTGCCCATGCGCAGGTGCGCGTGGTGGATGGCTTCGGGCACGTGCCGCAACTGGAGCGCCCGGACGAGCTGGTGTCGCACCTGGTGCGTTTCGCCGACTCGGCGGAGCTGTGAGGGCCGGGTAGACTGGTACGAGCCTTCCGGGGCCGCCCCGGGAAAGGACGTACCGACGTGACGGGTTCCTCCCAGCCATGGCGCGCGGCGCTGGCCGCCTTCTTCCTCCTGAGTGCTCCGTGGGCGCATGCCGCGGAGCCGCTCAGGAAGGACGCGGGGACGGCGGGCCGCGCGGAGCAGGCCGAGCGCGACGACGCCACGTACCGGCAACTGGAGGTGTTCGCGCGGGTGCTCTCCTACGTGGAGAACAACTACGTGGAGTCGCCGGATCGCCAGCGGCTCATGTACGGCGCCATCCAGGGCATGTTGGAGACGTTGGATCCGCACACGGTGTTCCTCCCGCCCGACGTGTACCGGGAGATGAAAATCGACACCTCGGGCGAGTGGGGCGGCCTGGGCATCGAAATCGCGCGCAAGGGCGAGCGCATTGTCGTGGTGGCGCCCATCGACGACACGCCCGCGGCGCGCGCGGGCATCAAGGCCGGCGATGAGCTGGTCGGCATCGACGGTGAGCGGACCGAGGGCATGGACGTGGGGCGCGCGCTGCAGAAGATGCGTGGCCCGGCCGGCGGGCGCGTGCTGCTGACCATCATGCGCGCGGGCTTCAGCGCACCGCGCGAGATTGCCATCATCCGGGACCACATCCGCATCGTGTCCGTGGAGGGCGCGCTGCATGGTGGCATCGGCCATGTGAAGGTGAAGAACTTCCAGGACCGCACCGACCTGTACCTCCGCAAGGAGCTGGACCGGCTGCGCGCGCTCAACGGCGGCAAGGAGCTGCGCGGGCTGGTGCTGGACCTGCGCAACAACCCGGGCGGGCTGCTGGACCAGGCGGTGGCGGTGAGCGACCGGTTCCTGCCGGGCAATCTGCCCATCGTCTCCACGCGGGGGCGGGATGGCCGAAACGCCACCGTGGAGCGCAGCAAGGACCGCGACACGGAGAAGGATTACCCCGTCGTGGTGCTGGTCAACGCGGGCAGCGCCTCCGCGTCCGAAATCGTGGCGGGCGCGCTCCAGGACCATGGCCGCGCGACCATCCTGGGCGCGCCCACCTTCGGCAAGGGCAGTGTCCAGACGGTCATCGAGCTGGAGGACGGCTCCGGGCTGAAGCTGACCATCGCGCGCTACTACACGCCCAAGGGCCGCAGCATCCAGGAGCGCGGCATCACTCCGGACTTCCTCGTCCCCGACGAGCCAGGAGGCAAGGTGCCGCGCGACGTGGTGCGGGAGAAGGACCTGCAGCGCCACTTCCGCGCCGAGCCGACGGCGGCGACCGAGCCCGCCGCGCCGGAGCCTCGAGGGCTGCCGGAGAATCTCAAGCCCTGGGACGTCACGGCGAAGCTGGAGGACTATCCCTTGAGGGTCGCCCTGGACTATCTCCACGGAATGGCCTCCGCTCCCGCGCGCACTCCATCCCGGGCAGCGGGTCGTTGAGGACTCCTTCTCACTTGCATTTCGCTGTGCAGTCCGTTTGATGCGCAACGGGCAAAAGGTGAACGAGAGATGCGACCTTCGAATGTGCGAGCGGTTCACGCCGCGTTGAGTGGATGGCTGGTGGGACTGCTGGCCGTGGGACCCGCGGCGGCGCAGACGCCGGTGTCCTCGCGGCTGGTACCCCGGGCCTTGAGCGCGGCGACGGCGGATGCGCCGGCCGATGCGGCATCGGTCACCGTGGTGGCCATTGCGTTGGACGCGGCGGCCCGTGGCGACGCGGCCCGGCTGGCGCGCGAGGCGGAGCTGGCGGTGACGCGCTCGGGGCGGCTGAAGCTGGTGCGCCTGTCGGACGCGTTGGACGCGGACGGGCAGCGCGAGCGTCAGGCCCGTGAGGACGAGGCCGCCGAAGCGATGAAGGCGGGCCAACGCGCCTACGACGAGCTCGACACCGAAAAGGCGCTCGAGCACTTCGACAAGGCGGTGCGCGGCTACGAGGGCGCCGACCTCTCCCAGCGCTTCACCGAGCTGAGCCGCGCGCGGGTGATGAAGGCCGCGTCGCAGGTGGCCAACGGTGAGAACACCGCCGCGCAGCTGGAGATTCGCACCGCGCTGGCGCTGAACCCGGAGGCGCGCTTCTCGCCCAACTTCTTCCCGCCGGAGGAGATGACCTTCGTGGAGAAGGAGCGCAAGGCGGTGCTCACCGGCACCAAGGCCAGCCTGCGCGTGAGCACCGAGCCGGTACCGGCCCAGGTGTTCGTGGACGGCCAGTTCCGGGGCATCTCGCCGGTGGACGTCGCCGACCTCACGGCCGCGGACCACTACGTGACGGTGGTGGCGCCGGGCTACGCGCTGACGCAGCGCCGGGAGCGTGAGGGCGAGGTCAGCTTGTCGCTGGCCCCTGTGGCGGCGCAGAAGGGCCTGCAGACGTTCACCGAGCAGGCGGCGCGCAAGCCGGAGAGCCCGGAGCGCGACGCGGCCCTGCGTGAGCTGGGAACGCTCGCGGGTGTGTCCCAGGTGCTGGCGCTCCTGGTGCGCGGTGGCGCCGGGACTGCTCCGCTGGAGGTGACGGGCCTGCGCCTGGACGTGTCGGATGGCCACAACCAGGCCTACGCGCTGGGGACGGTGCCGCGCGGGGAGGGGCTGGTGGATGGTTCGCAGGCGCTGCTGACGCAGTTGGTGTCGGCGGATGCGCCGCGCCAGGACGGAAAGCCGGTGACGCACTTCGCGGGTGGCGTCAGCAACACGCGCCGCACCGTGGGCTACGTGCTGATGGCCACCGGCGTGGCGCTGCTGGCCGGCGGCGTCTACTTCGGCATGGAGGCCTCCGCGAAGTCGGATGACTTCAAGCGCGCGGCGCAGAACAGCAGCCGCGCCCAGGACCTCAAGAGCACGGGCAAGTCGTACGCGCTGGTGGCCGACGTCGGCATCCTCCTGGGCCTCGCGTCGGCGGGCGCGGGCGGCTACCTGGCCTTCGCCAACGGCGGTGGCGGTGGTTCGAAGTCGACCTCCCGCGCGAGCCGCCCCGCGCCGTCGCCCGTCCCCGCTGCCGCGCCGCAGGACACGCCTCCCGCGCCGAAGGAGGCCCCCGCCGCGGAGAAGGAGCCGTTGCCCATGCCTCCGCCTCCCGCGCAGACGGCGCCGGCCTCGAAGCAGAAGGAGTCCAGCACGTCCAACAAGCGCGCGCAGGAGGACGAGGCGCGCCAGCGAGAGGAAGAGCTCCGCAAGCGCCGTGAAGAGGTGGAGCGCCAGCGCAAGGAGCTGGAGGAGCGGCGCAAGCAGGAAGAGGCCGCGGCGCAGCGCGAGCAGGAAGAGCGGCGTCGGCAGGAGGAGCGGCGGCGAGAGGAAGAGAAGAAGAAGCGGCCCGCACTCGACGATGACGATCTCCGGAACTACTAGCCATGCGCCGTCCCTTGCGAAACCTCGTTGCTTTCATGGCCCTGAGCACCGGGCTGTCCGCGTGCAGCCTCCTCGTCGACTTCGACGAGGAAGGGCAGCCCTGCGATGAGCTCAACCAGTGCCTGGAGGGCTACACCTGCGTCGACAACGCGTGTGCCCCCGATGACGGCGCGCCGTCCGATGGCGGCTCCGATGCGGGCACCGACGGTGGCCTGGACACCGACGGTGGCCTGAACACGGATTCGGGAACCCCTGAGCTGGACGCGGGTTTCGAAGAGCTGGACGCCGGGCTTCCGGACGACGCGGGCACCACCGGACCGGGCCCCGTCCTGGAGCCGGAGTTCCCGGCCAGCTGACCTGCCTCACCCGAGGTCCGCGGCTCGCGGCGTGGAGACGGAGCGGCGCCTGACGCGGGCCGCCCGCTCCGTGGCGCCCCGGCCACGCCGCGGCCCGGAGGACACGCCTGCTCTTCGCGCACGGCGTGGCTGAAGTCCCTCACCCGAGGCGGTCTCCGAGGGAGACCGTCCCGCTCAGCCACCGCCGCGTGGCTGGCATCATCCATGCTCTGTGCTCCGCCCAGGAGGCAACATCGACATGGGCAAGCGCGTGGGAGTGCTGATGGGCGGGTGGGGCGAGGAGCGGGAGATTTCGCTCAAGACGGGAGAGGCCGTGGTGGCGGCGCTCGAGTCCCGGGGCCATCAGGTGACCCGCATCTTCGCGGGGCCGGGCCTGGACCGGGCACTGCGCGCGGCCGAACTGGACGTGGCCTTCGTCGCGCTCCACGGGCGCATGGGCGAGGACGGCCGGGTGCAGGGCCTGCTGGAGCTGCTGGAGCTGCCGTACACGGGCTCGGGCGTGCTGGCGTCGGCGCTGGCCATGAACAAGTCCTTCGCCAAGCGGCTCTTCCGCGTGCACAACCTGGCCACGCCCCATGGCTACACGGTGGCGCGCGAGGACGCGTGGCGCGCCCTGGCCCTGCACGGCGACCTGGGCTTCCCGTGCGTGGTGAAGCCCGCGTGCGGCGGCTCGTCGGTGGGGCTGGCCGTGGTGCGTGAGCCGGAGGCGCTGGCGTTCGCGGTGGCGCAGGCCAGCCGGTTCGGCGGCGAGGCCCTGGTGGAGCGCTACGTGGCGGGCCGGGAAGTCACGGTGGGCATCCTCGGAGGCCAGGTGCTGGGCAGCTGCGAGGTGGCCACGCCGCGCGAGGGCTTCGACTTCGACGCCAAGTACAAGGGCGGGGCCGCGTACTTCTGCCCACCCCGGCTGTCTCCCACGCGCGTGGCCAACGTGGAGGCCCTGGCACTGGCGGCCTACCGCGCGTTGGGCTGCCGCGGGCAGGCGCGGGTGGACCTGATGTGCTCGGACACGGAAAACGACGTGGTGCTGGAGGTGAACACGCTGCCGGGCTTCACCCCCACCAGCCTGCTGCCGAAAATCGCCGCCAGGGCCGGGCTGGACTTCGCCGCGCTGACGGAGCGCATCCTGGCGCTGGCCACCCGCGACGAAGCCGGTGTCCTGGAGGCTCCCGCCGTGGAGACCCCGCCGGGCCTGGGCGCACCTCGCCGCGCGGTGAGCTGACCCCTCAGGTCGGTCAACCCCTGGCGTTGTTTCAACCCCGGCGCCAGGGACACAAGCTGGGTGTGCTAGGAGTGACGCAGGGTGTCAGTGCCCCGTGAACGGAACGTTCAAATCCGGGGAATAGTTTGACACAGCCTTGAACGCATTCCTATTGTCCGGCGCCGATCACTCCCCGAAGGTCAAAACCTTGTCTTTTCGGGTACATACGATGTGGGGGCTTGGATGACCCATCTCGCGCCGGTCCGCGCGAGACGGAATCAGCCGGGCCACTCCGCACGGAAGGACCGCAGGCCCTCTGGGCTGTGGCAGGGGTTGAGCGTCACCGATGACCACCGTCGAGATCATCTTCCTGGGCGTCTATTTCAGTCTCTTGTGCGTGCTGGGAGTCTACGGCTCGCACAGGTACCGGATGGCGTTCCTGTACTACCGGCACAAGTTCAAGCTGCCGACGCCGAAGGGCGCGCTGGAGTCGCTGCCCAAGGTCACCATCCAGCTCCCCATCTTCAATGAGATGTACGTGGTGGAGCGCCTGGTGGAGTCGGTGTGCCGCATCGACTATCCGCGCGACCTGCTCGAAATCCAGGTCCTCGACGACTCGACGGATGAGACGTGTGGCATCGCCCGGGCGTGCGTGGAGCGTCAGCGCCAGAAGGGGCATGACATCGTCTACATCCACCGCGTCAACCGCCAGGGCTTCAAGGCGGGGGCGCTGGAGAACGGCCTGAAGCTGGCGAAGGGCCAGTTCGTGGCCGTGTTCGACGCGGACTTCGTGCCGAGCCCCGACTTCCTGATGCGCACCGTGCCGTTCTTCTCGGACGACAAGGTGGGCATGGTGCAGGTGCGCTGGGGCCACCTGAACCGTGAGTTCTCGCTGCTGACGCAGGCCCAGAGCATCTTCCTGGACGGGCACTTCATCATCGAGCACACCGCGCGCAACCGCGCGGGCTGCTTCTTCAACTTCAACGGCACCGCCGGCATCTGGCGCCGTGACACGATTTCCGACGCGGGCGGCTGGCAGCACGACACGCTCACCGAGGACCTGGACCTGAGCTACCGCGCCCAGTTGAAGGGCTGGCAGTTCGTGTTCCTGCCCGAGGTCATCTCCCCGGCCGAGGTGCCGGTGGACATGAACGCCTTCAAGAGCCAGCAGCACCGCTGGGCCAAGGGCTCCATCCAGACGGCGAAGAAGCTGCTGCCCACCATTCTCAAGAGCGACCTGCCGCTGGTGGTGAAGCGCGAGGCGTTCTTCCACCTCACCAACAACATGGCGTACCTGTTGATGGTGCTGCTGTCGGTGCTGATGCCCATCAGCATGGTGGTGCGCTTCCAGCACGGCCTCTACGGCACGCTGTTCCTGGACCTGCCCTTCTTCCTCACGGCCACCGCCAGCGTCTGCTTCTTCTACGTGGCGGCGCAGCGTGAGCGCGGCGCGAAGGGGTGGGAGCGGGTGAAGTACCTGCCCTTCCTCATGAGCCTGGGCATCGGCATGGCCATCAGCAACGCCAAGGCGGTGGCCGAGGCGCTGCTCAACCAGCAGTCGGGCTTCGCGCGCACGCCGAAGACGGGCGCCGAGGGCAAGAAGGCCGTCACCGTCAAGAAGGCGTACCAGGGCAGCAAGTCGCTGCTGCCACTGGTGGAGCTGCTGTTCGCCGCGTACTTCACCGGCGCGCTGTGGTTCGCCATCGACGCGCGCATCTACACGTCGGTGCCCTTCATCGTGCTGTTCCTGGCGGGCTTCCTGTACGTGGGCAGCTCCAGCCTCCTGCAGGGACTGTCCGGCCGGATGAAGCTGGTGGAGTCCACCCCCGCGGTGGACGCCGCCGACGAGCAGCCCCGCCGCGCGGCCTGAGCGGCATCCTTCCTTCGGGAAGGCCGGGGGTGAGGCTGGCACCGCGCCGCCTCACCCCTTTCGCGTTTCTAGGTGCCCGTGTCCGGCGAGGTGCCCGCGTCCGGCGGGCCCCGCAGCAGCACCTGCTCCAGCCGCACGCTGGGTGCGCCCGACGGAGCCGTGCGGCAGTCCTCGTCGATGGAGGTGCTGGTGGCCGAGCGCAGCGTCAGGCCCGCGTCCGTGCACCGCACCACCTCTGTCGGAAAGGTGACGGGGCAGGGCGTCCCCGCGCCGGAAAAGCCGGTGGCACGCGTTTCGCCCACGAAGCCGGCAGGGGTACGCCGCAGGACGATGGACGGCGAGCCCGCGTCCGGGGCGTCCACCGCTTTCGAGTCATGTGCGCGGACGACGGCCAGTGAGAGTGTGCTGCCGTCGTCGTCGCCGTAGTACCGGAAGGCCGGGTTCCCGGCGTGGTGGTACTCGCCGCCCTGGTTCTGCTCGCAGCCGGCGGGAATCTTCACCGCGGGTGGAGGGGGCGGCACGGGCTCCGTTCGGGGCGGCGCCTTCGCGGAGCACGCGGTGAGGGAGAGGACGCTGAGGTGGAGGGCCAGTGTGGGCAGGACGCGGTGCATGGGGCGCGGATATTCTCCCAATCCGCAAGGCCCTGGGACTCTGTTTGATTCCCTTGGGATGACTCTCTAACCTTCGGTTCGTCATGAGCCTCCACCGCATCGTCGTCTTCGCCCTGGTGACTGTCCTGGCCGCCCCTTCGGCCGTGCTCGCGCAGGATGACTTCCTGGCGCCGCTCACCGCACCGTCGAAGCCCAAGACGGGCAAGCCCAAGGTGGTGAAGAAGAAGCCCGCGAAGGCGCCCGCCAAGAAGCCCGCGCGCGCGAAGGCGCCCGCCAAGGGAAGCAAGAAGCCCGCGGCCGAGGACGAGCTGCTGCTGGCGCCGCTGACGCCCGTGAAGACGGAGGTGCTCGTCCGGATGACGGGCAACGTGCGCGGCGCGAAGCTGTTCGTGGATGGGAAGGAGTTCGGCGTCCTCACCTCGGCCGTCGTGCCGGTGGAGGTCCGCCCGGGCGAGCACCACCTGGTGGTGCGCCGGCAGGGTTACGCCGACTTCACGCGGCGCATCGACGTGAAGTCGGGCACGCAGGCGGAGGTGCTGGTGTCCATGGACGCCACCATGGGCTTCGCCACGCTGACGGCGGACGTGGCGGACGCGGTGGTGATGGTGGACGGGCAGCAGGTGGGCGCCGTGCCGCAGGCCAACGTGTTGCTGCGCCCGGGTTCGCGTGAGATTGAGTTCCGGGCCCCGGGCTTCAAGCCGGACGTGCACAACATCACCGTATTCGCGGGCCGGACGTACGAGGTGACGGGCAACCTGCGGCCCCTGCTGGACACGTCCGTGGCCACCGCCGACGTGCCGAAGAGCCCGGTGTTGGAGCCGTCCTCGAAGCTGGACCCCGACGACGAAACGGCCCCGGGCCTGTCGTTCGCAGGGGACCCGGAGACGCCCGAGGTGGAGGGCTCCAAGCCGTGGTACGGCCGCTGGTACGTGTGGGCCGGCATTGGCGCGGTGGTCGCCGCCGGCACGGTGGGCGCGGTGATGGCGACGCAGGGTGGCGCCAGCCCGCTGGACCCTAATAAGGTGTGCAGTCCCGCCGTGTGTGACGCCGTGCTGGGTGGCATCCGCTCGGTGCGCGGTGGAGGTGCGCGGCTTCAGGCGCCTCCTCCGGCCGGTGCGATCCGCTTCTGATGGGGTCGTGATTCGTCCCGCCCTCGACGTGGGCGGGACGGCGCCACGGGGGCTACTGGTCGCGCAGGTCGTCGTTGTCGGCGCGGCTGCCCGGGGCGAGCAGCAGGTACACGTCGCTCACCCGTCCCACGCCCCAGGTGTCCAGCGCGGTCGCGCGGACCTGGAAGGGGGCGGAGTCGGGCAGCAGGTGGGTGATGTCCACTTCGCCCGCCTCGAAGTTGAAGGCGCGGCGGCCCACGCTGTCCACCTGCTCCCGGCCCATGTGGACCGCCTCGGTGAAGCCCACGGTGGCGCGCCGAGTCACCTGTCCACTGGCGTCCAGCACCTCCAGCAGCAGGAAGTTGTCCACGGCGATGCCGAGCGTGCCCTTCGCGTCGCCGTAGAGGCGCGCCCGGTGTCCGTCGAGGTTCAGCGTGGGCGTCTGGCCGGTGGCGACGACGCGCGGCGTGCGCTCGCCTTCGGTGGCGTCCACCTCGATGTCTTCGCGCAGCTTGGTCAGCGTGTGTGTCTCTCGGGCGGGCGTGTCCAGCAGGAGCCGAACGGCACGGGGCTCGGTCGAGGTGGAGGTGGGCGTGGCCGAGGCGGGCACCTGCCGCGCACAGGCCATCAGCCCCAGGGTGGCGGCCATGACGAGCGTTCGAGAATGCATGGGAGGTCCAGGGTAGATGAGCAGGGGTGACCCGGGTCAATTAGCATGGCCGCATGCGGACCTTCCTCCATGGGTGCCTGCTGTGGTGTGTGCTCTCCGGGACGCCGGCGTGGAGCAGTGCGCCCGCGGAACCCCTGGTTTCTCCCGAGGTGCAGCTGTGCCTCCAGCACCTGAAGCCCGCCGAGCGTGAGCGGGCCGCGAAGGTGCTGGGGCCCCTGGAGGAACTGCCGCTCTACCGCGTGCAACTGGAGGTGGACCCGGAGACCCGTGGGGTGAAGGGCCGGGTGCAGGTGGAGGTGCTGGCCCGGAAGCGTCCGCTCACCGAGCTGTACCTGCGGATGACGCCCAACGCGCAGGGCCGCCGGGTGACGCTGTCGGACGCGAAGCTGGGAGGCCGACCCGTCAAGCTGGAGCGGCCGGAGCCCACGCTGTACCGCCTGTCCCTGGAGTCCGAGCCCGTGCCGCCGGGCGCCGCCGCGGTCCTGGACGTCGCGGTGGAGGGCCTGGTGCCGCGCGCCGCCGCGCCCTCGAGCGGGGCCGCGGGAGGCCTCCTTGGCGGTTTGATGGGCGGTGGTGGCGGGCGTCCTTCGGGCGGCGACCACGGGGCCTTCTCCGCCACGGCGGATTTCATCAGTCTGGTGGGCGTGGTGCCCCAGGTTCCGCCGGTGGGCGAGAACGGCCAGCCCTGGGATGGGCCGCAGGGGATTGGCGACCTGGGCCTCTATGAGCCGGCGCATGTGTTGGCCACCGTCACCGTGCCCACGGGCTGGGCGGTGCACGCCACGGGCGTGCCCATGGGAGAGGTCCCGGAGCGGGATGGACGGGTGCGCTACGCCTTCGCCGCCGCGGCGGTGCGCGACTTTCCCCTCTTCGTGTCGCGGGGCTACACGAGCTCCACCGCCACAGTGAATGGCGTCACGGTGGAGAGCCACTACACCGCGGCGGACCAGGCCGCGGGCGAGCGCGTGTTGAAGTACGCCACGTCGATGCTGGCGGAGTTCGAGCGCCGTCTGGGGGCGCTGCCGTACACACATTTCCGCGTGGTGCAGGCGCCGCTGTCGGGAGGCGCGGGCGGCATGGAGTTCCCGGGGCTGGTCACCATCGCGACGCAGCTGTACCGCGGCGCGGCGGGGGCCTCCCAGATGCTGGGCGGCGGCATGCCGGGCATGGAGGACCTGGAGGCGATGCTGGGCATGCTGGGGCAGAGC
>NZ_VHLB01000087.1:0-37129 GCF_006547365.1 Myxococcus sp. AB056
GGACACGCCCGGGGTGGCGGGCGTCAGGGTGGCGGCCTCGAGCGGCCGGCCGGCGCTCGGGTCCGTGCTCTCGGAGGCGAGCTCGCCACGAAGCGCCACCAGGGAGTCCTCCGACAGCCGGCCTCGCTCCCGCAGCAGCTCCAGGGGGCCACGCCGCAGGCGGAGCGCTTCCTCACGCAGGACCGCCACCTCCTCGCCGGAGAGCAGTCCTTCGTCCATCGCGAGGAGGAGCTCCTCCTCGTACGTCTCATTCAATCGCCCCGCCACGTGCACGGCCCCAGCATACGGGCTGGCGCGTGGCGGGGGGAAAATCCGCCGGGAGGCCCACGAGGCCGGCGGAGGGGCCTCAGAGGGAGGTGTGGACCTCCCGGCGGAAAGGTGTAGCGGTCAGCCCTTAGCCGCGCTTCCTCCGGCGGAGGCCGAGCAGGCCCAGGAGCGCCAGCCAGGACGCGGCGGGCGCCGTGCTGCAGCCGCCACCGGCGAAGGCCCGGGTGAGCTCCACCGTCCACGAGTACGCCGCGGGGGTGCTGTCCACGTTGCCCGCGCGGTCCGTGGCCCGTACACGCAGGGTGTGCTGACCCTCGCCCACGTCATAGCTGTTCCGGCAGGGCTCGAAGGGGCCCCCGTTCAAGCTGCACTCGTAGGTGACGTCCTCCTCGGAGGCGCCGTACTCGAAGGTCGCCGTCCGGTTGCCGCCGCGCGAGGGCGGCGTGCGCGGGATGCGCGTGTCGGGCTCCTGGGTGTCGATGATGAACTCGCTGGGCGCGGAGGGCTCGCTGGTGCGGCCCTCGCTGTCGGTGGCGGTGGCCGTCACCGTGTGCGGGCCATCCTCCAGCGGCTGGGCCGGCGTGCAGGTCCACGCGCCCACGTCGTTGGTGGTGGTGGTGCAGAGCACCGTGTCGCCCTCGTACACCGTCACCACCGTGCCCGGAGCCGACGTGCCGCTCAGGGGCGGCGTCGACGTGTTGAGCACCGCGCCGTCGGCGGGCCCGGTGATGACCGGCGGCTCCGTCGTGGTCAGGGTGATGGTGAAGGTGACGGGCGTGGAGGTGGGGCCGGGGTTGCCGCCCGGAGGCGTGGCGGTGGCCGTCACCGTGTGCGGGCCTTCGGCCATGGGCGTGGCGGGCGTGCAGCTCCAGTTGCCCGCCGCATCGGCCGTGGTGGTGCAGAGGGCGGTGCCGCCCTCGTACACCGTCACCTCGTCACCCGGGTTCGCCGTGCCGCTCAGCACGGGCGTCTGCGTGTCCAGCACCGCGTCCGGCGTGGGGCCGGTGATGACCGGAGGCGCCGGCGGCGAGTAGTCGACGATGAAGTCCACCGTCGTGGACGTCTGCGGTGCGCCCGGGAAGGTGGAGGTGATGACGGCGGTGTGCGGCCCTTCCTCCAGGTCCGTCGGCAGCGTGCAGCTCCAGTTCCCCTCCGCGTCGGCGACGACCGTGCACACCGGCGCGGGGTTGCCGTCCAGGTACACGTCCACGGTGGCGCCCGGCGTGGCGGTGCCCTCCAGTTCCTCGCCGGCGGTGCCGCCCGGCGTCGGGGACGTGACGACAGGGGCCGTCTGGCAGATGGACAGCGCGTCCACGCGGTACGTCACCGCCGTGTCGGAGTTGTTGGCCAGGTTGCAGTCGGTGTCGACCAGCGCGATGCGCACGTCACCCGTGGCCGCCGTGAAGTCGCGGGACAGGGGGAAGCCCAGGGGCATGGCCTCGGCGCGCGTGGCCGAGCCCGGACCGCCGCGGGGCGTGTAGCCCAGCGAGAAGCCCTGCACCTGCGTGCCCGCGTTGGCGCTGACGCCGATGATGCCGGGGTACCAATTGGTGCCATCCGAGTAGCTCACCGCGCCGGACACGTACCGGATGCGGTAGCGGCCCGGCACGCCCAGCCCGGCCTGGATGGCCGCGTCGGGCAGCACGGGGGCGTCGATGTCCGACACCTGCGTGCAGCTCGTGTTGCCCTGGCGGGTGATGAACACGCTCACGTCCGCCGTCTGGCACGCGGCGCCGCTCTCCACGGTGCACGTGGCCGAGCAGCCGTCCCCGTTGGCGGTGTTGCCGTCATCGCAGGCCTCGCTGTCCGCCTTGATGCCGTCACCACACGTCACGGCGCACACCGACGGGATGCCGGTGCAGCCGAACCCGTCCTCGATGGCGCAGGTGGCCGAGCAGCCGTCGCCCGCCGTGGTGTCGCCGTCGTCGCAGAGCTCACCCTCGTCGAGGATGCCGTTGCCGCAGACGTTGAGGCTGATGCAGGTGTTGGTGGTGGGGTTGCAGATGCCGCTCTCGCAGACGCCGGACGCATTGCAGGGCTGGCCGTCCTCCAGGAGGCAGCGCGAGGAGCAGCCGTCGCCGTTGTTGAGGTTGCCGTCGTCACACACCTCGGCGCCCGCGCGGGTGCCGTCGCCACAGGTGGTGGCGCAGGTGCTGGGCGCGCCGCTGCACGTATAGCCGTTCTCCACGCGGCAGCTGCCGCTGCAGCCGTCGCCCTCCGTGGTGTTGCCGTCGTCGCACTGCTCGCCGCTGTCCACCGTGCCGTTGCCGCAGGTGGGTACACAGGCCTGGCCCGGAGTGGGGCAGGCGTAGCCCGGCTCCACCGCGCAGGTGGCGTTGCAGCCGTCGCCCGCCGTGGTGTTGCCGTCATCACACGCCTCGGCGCCCGCGCGGATGCCGTCGCCACAGGTGGTGGCGCAGGTGCTGGGCGCGCCGCTGCACGCATAGCCCGGCTCCACGCGGCAGCCGGAGGAGCAGCCGTCGCCGCTGGTGGTGTTGGCGTCGTCGCACGTCTCGTTCGAGTCCAGCGCGCCGTTGCCGCAGCTCTGCACGCACACGGACGGGCCGGTGGCGGGCGCGCTGCACGCGTAGCCATCCTCCACGCGGCACTCGGTGCTGCAGCCGTCCGTCGGATTCAGGTTGCCGTCATCGCACTGCTCGCCCAGGTCGACGTTGCCGTTGCCGCAGGTGAACACGCAGGCCTGGCCCGGAGCGGGGCAGGCGTAGCCCAGCTCCAGGGTGCAGGCGTTGGAGCAGCCATCACCCAGGGTGGTGTTGCCGTCGTCGCACAGCTCACCCGCGTCCATCCGGCCGTTGCCGCACAGGGGGGCGCAGATGGACGGAGCGCCCTGGCACTCGTAGCCGCGCTCGATGCGGCACGCCGAGGAGCAACCGTCCGAGTTGTAGTCATTGCCGTCATCGCACTGCTCGCCCGGGTCGATGACGCCGTCGTCGCACGTCTCATCGCAAGCCTCGCCCGGGGTGGGGCAGGCGTAGCCGGGCTCCACGCGGCAGCTCGCGTTGCAGCCGTCCTCCGGGGTCAGGTTGCCGTCGTCGCACTGCTCGCCCGGGTTCAGCGTGCCGTTGCCGCACGTCTGGGCGCAGGTGCTGGGCTGGCCGGTGCAGCCGTAGCCCGCCTCGATGCCGCAGGTGGCGGAGCAGCCGTCACCGTTGGTGGCGTTGCCGTCGTCGCACTCCTCGCGCAGGGACACGGCGCCGTCGCCGCAGCGGTCGTCGTACGCGTCCACGAACAGGTAGCGGAAGGCGTTGGGCTCGCTTTCCTCGTTCTCGTTGCACAGCTCGATGCGGTTGCGGCCCGTGCGCCAGGGCGCGTTGGCGCCGAACTCGCGGAAGATGTTCTTCTGCCAGGGCATGCCCGCCGGCTGGTTGACGACGGTGGGCGTGAAGTTCTGCCCGTTCACCCGCGCGCTGGCGAAGTCGTTGTCGTTGAAGGTGGCCAGCCGCAGGCGGAACTGCGAGACGTTGGTCGTCGAGGGCACCATGAAGTCCTGGTACACGCAGACGGGGGCGCCCAGCGGCGCCTCCATGAAGCGGGCCGTCTGGATTTCCTGGGGCCAGTCGCTGGCGGCCCGCGGACCGGTGGCCGCGCCCGTGGTGGTGCCGCTGTAGAACCAGTGCGGATCCGGGCCGACCTCCAGCCGGCGGTTGTTCTCGTCCACGCCGGTGTTGAAGACCGTCACGCCCGCGCGCACGCAGCGGCTGGGGCTGCCGGCGCAGGCGAAACCAGGCTCCACCTCGCACAGGCGGTTGCAGCCGTCGCCCTCGAAGCGGTTGCCGTCGTCGCAGACTTCCTGCGCGTAGGACGGGTGGGCGCGGTTGTTGAACACGCCGTTGCCGCACAGGAGCAGGTCACAGGCCGCCGTGCAGTCGGAGCCGGGGACGTTGCTGTCACAGGCCTCGCCGGAGTCGACGACGTTGTTGCCGCACAGGCTCGCCAGCGAGCAGGGGCGCCCGGGCACGTGGCACAGGTAGCCCGCTTCGATGGTGCCGGTGGCCGAACAGCCGTCGCCGCTGGTGGTGTTGCCGTCGTCACATTGCTCGCCGGGCTCGAGCTGGCCGTCTCCGACGAGGGAGGCGGTCCGGCTCACGAGCACGGGCTCGGTGGGGGGCACGGCTGTCCGGGCACCGCCCGAATCACAGCCGGTCAGGGATGAGAGCAGCGCGAGACAGAGCGCCGCCGTCTTGAAGAGGACACGCGTTTTCATGGGGATGTCTGCCTCGGTTCTCAGTGGGTGTCGGGAGAGGGCTCGCCCTGCTGCGTCTGCACGCCCTCTGCGTCGCCGACGATCTTGAACTCCACGCGGCGGTTCTTCGCGCGGCCCTGGGTGGTGTTGTTGTCTGCGATGGGCTGGGTGGTACCGAAGCCCTTGGCATCCAGGCGCTCCCGGGCCACGCCCTTGCTCACCAGGTAGCGAACGACGGCGTCGGCGCGGCGCTGGGACAGGTCCAGGTTGTAGTCAGGGTTGCCGCGGTTGTCGGTGTGGCCCTCGACACGCACCTTCTCCACTTCCGGGTGGGCGATGAGGATGTTGGCCACCGTGTCGAGCAGCTTGTTGCTGCGCGCGATGATGACGTCCTTGTTGTTCTCGAAGTAGACGGCCTCGAGCAGCTGGATGCGATTCTCGCCAATCTGCGCGAGTTGCTTCTCCTTGCAGCCGTGGTTCTTCGCCGGGCCAGGCTCGGTGGGGCAGTTGTCGAGCCGGTCGACGAGGCCGTCACCGTCGGTGTCCTTGTCCGGGCAGCCGCGGTTCTCCTTGGGACCGGCCTCGTTGGGGCAGCGGTCGGCGGTGTCGAGCACGCCGTCGTTGTCGTTGTCCGGGTCGGGGCAGCCGTCCTCGTCCTGGAAGCCGTCCTTGTCCTCGGCCTGGTCCGGGCACTGGTCCTTGGCGTCGGAGATGCCGTCCCCGTCCGTGTCCGGGTCATCCGGGCAGCCGTCCTGGTCCTCGAAGCCGTTGAAGTTCTCCGCCTCCTTCGGGCAGCGGTCCGCCAGGTTGGGCAGGCCGTCGCCGTCGTCGTCCCCGTCCGGGCAGCCATTCAGCTCCGACAGGCCCTCGACGGTGGGGCAGTGGTCGGCGGCGTTCTTGATGCCGTCCCCGTCCAGGTCGAAGTCCGGACAGCGGGCGGGGTCATGCGGCTGACCCTCCACACATGCGTTGGGCGTGGAGGCAGGGGTGCCGAAGGTGAGGCCAGCGAGCACCCGGAACGACGGCGTGCCCGGCGTGCTGCCGAAGCCAGGGCCACCCATGGCGTAGACTTCCGTGCCCGCGGGCATGGGAACGCGCACGCCCAGCAGCACTTCCATCGACTCCGGCGCATCCGCGACGGGCAGGGTGCCGCGCACCACCAGCTCCTGGCGGAAGCCGAGCAGGCCGGCGGACAGGTTGACGCCGCCGTTCAGCTCCGTGCCCAGCTCGTCGAGGTGCGGCTGCGTGTTGGGGGACAGCGCATACGTCTTGGTCCGCACCAGCGCGCCCAGGTCGGCGCCCACGCGCCACGTGCCACCCAATTGCTTGCCCAGGCCGAGCCGAGGCGAGAAGACGAAGCCCTGGTCCCGGGTGAGCGTCTCCGTGCTGCCAATGGGCAGGGCCGCGCCGAGGTGCAGGCCCAAATCCATCAGCCCGCCGCGCTGCTCGGAGAGGATTCCCGCGCGCGCCTGGAGCCACGGCGTGCCAAGCGCGCTCGTGGACGGCGTGGCGACGCCCAGCGCCGCGGTGTCCGGTCCCCACTGGGACACGATGGGCACCTGCGCGCCGAGCTCCAACCAGTCGGTGATGGCATAGGCACCACTGAGGTGCACCGTCACGCGGTTGGAGACGATGACGCCTTGTTGCTCTCCACCGGAGACGAGCACTAAGGGCTCTTTCTCATAGTGTCCGGTGAAGCCGAGGCGGTACTCGCCGCGGGACATGAGGTCGCCGGTGGACAGCACCAGGCTGTCGCGTGCACCGGGATTGAGTTGCAGCCGCTCCAACTCGATGCCGGGGATGCGCTGCGCCTGGGCCTGAGCCGTGACCGCCCAGAGGACGGCCAGACCTCCAAGCCATGGGTGATACGGATGTGAAGACAAGAGTTCCTCCCCCTCAACGTGGCGCCGGAAAAGCGCACGCGGGTGTCCGCCATACTTGAGACTCGGAGTGTTTTGCACGCAACGCGCCACGTTTGTTTCGGGGGGGACCTCAGAGGTGTGTGAGAGGGACCTGGGAAGTGGGTTGGGTCCGGAAGGGGGCGGTTGACGTGTCAGCGCCGTGTCGCGCCGCCGCCTGACGCGTCAATGACGTGTCAGGTGAGGTCCCGGCGCCGGATGTCGAAGGTGGGTGGGGGGCGACCCATATCTCGTGATGCGCCGCATCAGGTTGGGCCAGAAACATTGCGGCGTTCCCAGGTTGTTGTCGCCATCGGGGTTCAACCAAGATTCGAGGTCCTTGGGGACGCTGACACTCAGCGCATCACCGCTCCTGTGGGAGCAGTTCCTCGTGGGGGCACTCGACGGGGAGGCGGGGTTGCGCCCGGAGTTGCGCTCCATCCTCCCCCGCTGGCAGCGCTCACGGTCGCTGGGCGCCCCGAGCACCGGACAGCCGGATGAAGGGCCCCGTGTGGGCAGCCTGGCGCTGGTCGAGCGCCGGGCTCGGCTGGAGCCGGTGTGGCACGAGCTGGGCGGCATGCTGGAGATGTTGTCGGCGGCGCCCCTTCCTTCGGGGCGGGTGGCGCTGCTCGCGGACCGCGAGGGCGTCATCCTGGCGACGCGCAGCTCGGGCGGGGACTTCACCCACCACGCGGATTACGTGCGCCTGGTGGAGGGGGCCCGCTGGGATGAGACGTCTCGCGGGACGAATGCCATTGGCACTGCCCTGGCGGAGTCCTCCGCCGTCGCGGTGGTGGGGCCGGCGCACTACGCGCAGCGGCACCATGGGCTCGTCTGCTACGCGGCGCCGGTCCATGACCCTTTTGGAGAGCTGGTGGCCGTGCTGGACGTCACGGGGCCGGCTGGCGCGGCGGATCCGCTGGTGCTGGTGGCGGTGGCCAGTGTGGCCCAGGCCGCCGAGGCGCGGCTGCGCGAGGTCGCATGGGCCCGGGTGGCCGCGGCGGCGCGGGGGGGATTGGAGTCGCGCCTGTCGCGTGAGGATGGCCCGGTGCTCGTCGTCGAGCCGATGGGGCGGGTGAGTCGCTTCAATGCGGCCGCGCGCGCGTTGCTTAGTAGGCAGGGGCCGATGGCGGTGGAGGCGGCGCTCGGTGTGTCGTGGCGGGTGCTGACGGACGCCGCGTTGCGAGGCGTGGCGCTGGAGACGCGTCTTGCTTCACAAGGGCCGGCCTGGCGCATCCATGCGGAGGCGGTGGGGACGGGGGATGGGAGCTCGGCGCTCGCGGTGCTGGTGCGGCTGGAGCCTTCTGGTGTCCGGTCCCTGGGTATGACCGCTGGGAGCGCGGATTCACGTCCGGCGGTGGCGGAGCCTTCCGCTGAGGGCCGTGCGGCCCGCACGCTGTCCCGGGACCTGTGGGGGGCGGACACGGTGGTGCCATCTGGACCGTGGGCGGCGCTCAAGGGGAGCGACCCGCAGCACCGCGCCACGTTGCGAGAAGCGGAGCGGTTCGCGCCCACGAGCTTGCCGGTGCTTCTTCTGTCGGAGACGGGCACGGGCAAGGAGCTCCTCGCTCGCGCACTGCACGCGGCCAGTGCGGTCGCCACGGGGCCCTTCGTGGCGGTGAACTGCGGCGCGCTGTCGCCCGCGTTGCTGGAGAGTGAGCTGTTCGGCCATGCGCCGGGCGCCTTCACCGGCGCGCGTGTCGGCGGCGCGGAGGGGAAGCTGGCGGCGGCGGACGGCGGAACGCTCTTCCTCGACGAGCTGGCGGAGATGCCGCCCGCGCTCCAGGTGTTGCTGCTTCGGGTGCTGGAGGACGGTGCCTATTCGCGCGTGGGAGAGTCCCGCGTGCGACGCTCGCGCTTCCGTCTGGTGGGCGCCACGTGCAGGGATTTGGACGCGGCCGTGCGCAACGGCACGTTCCGCTCCGACCTCTATTTCCGCCTCCAGGGCGCGGTGCTGCGGCTGCCACCGCTGCGCGAGCGCAACGACCTGCTGGAACTGGCCCATGCACTCCTCCGGCGGTTGTCGGAAGAAGATGGCCTGACCACGCCGAGCATCTCCACCGCCGCGCTCAGCCGGCTCGCAGCCCACCCCTGGCCCGGCAACGTGCGCGAGCTGAAGACCGTGCTGCGGTTGGCGCTGGTGCGCGGGGGAGGCGCCCCTGTGTTGGACGTGGACGCCCTGCCGTCGGGGCTGGGAAGCCCGCTCTCGCCCGGGGCCCAGGGAGAACCACGGCCTGCTGTGCCGCTTGCTTCCAGTTCGCCGCGTCAACCGGGCGCGGGTGCCGCCGCCGGCCCGCTGCGCGAGCTGGAGGCCCGCGCCATCCAGGAAGCCCTGGCGCTCAGTGGCGGCAACGTGGCGCAGGCCGCCCGGCGCCTGGGCATCGCAAGGAGCACGCTCTACCGGATGGCGGAGCGCTTCGGCATCACGCTGCCCTCGCGCGCCTGAACGTTCACTGGAGGACGGTGTCCATCGCGCGACGCACCTGTCGCGCTCCGCGCCATGCGTATCCGGACAGGTGTCGCAGAGCGGGACACGACGCGCCGCAACGTCGACGGAGGCGTGCGCTGGCACGCGCGCTGCTCTGGGGGGGCCCGGTCACCAAACCACCCAAGGAGAGCGCAGTGATCTACGCCGCCCCCAATCAGCCCGGCTCCAAGGTGCAGTTCAAGCCCCGCTATCAGAACTTCATTGGCGGGCGCTGGGTCGAACCCACGCGTGGTCAGTACTTCGAGAACATCAGCCCCGTGACGGGCAAGCCCTTCTGTGAAGTGGCCCGCTCCACGGCCGAGGACATCGAGAAGGCGCTGGATGCGGCCCACGCGGCCCGGCTCTCCTGGGGCCGCACCTCGCCGACCGTCCGAGCGAACATCCTCAACAAGATCGCCGACCGGATGGAGCAGAACCGGGAGATGCTCGCGGTCGCCGAGACGTGGGACAACGGCAAGCCCGTGCGTGAGACGCTGGCCGCCGACATCCCGCTGGCCATCGACCACTTCCGTTATTTCGCCGGGTGTATCCGCGCGCAGGAAGGCGGGGTGAGTGAGCTGGACCACGACACCGTCGCCTACCACTTCCACGAGCCCCTGGGCGTCGTGGGGCAGATCATCCCCTGGAACTTCCCGCTCCTGATGGCGGCCTGGAAGCTGGCTCCGGCGCTGGCGGCGGGCAACTGCGTGGTCCTCAAGCCCGCGGAGCAGACGCCCTCCAGCATCCTGCTGTGGACCGAGCTCATCCAGGACCTGCTGCCCGAAGGCGTGCTCAACGTCGTCAATGGCTTCGGCGTCGAGGCGGGAAAGCCGCTGGCCAGCAGCCCGCGCATCGCGAAGGTGGCCTTCACCGGCGAGACGAGCACGGGCCGGCTCATCATGCAGTACGCCAGTGAGAACCTCATCCCCGTCACGCTGGAGCTGGGCGGCAAGAGCCCCAACATCTTCTTCGAGGATGTGATGGCGCAGGACGACGACTTCTTCGACAAGTCGTTGGAAGGCTTCGCCATGTTCGCGCTCAACCAGGGCGAGGTCTGCACCTGCCCGTCGCGCTCCCTCATCAGCGAGCGCATCTACAGCCAGTTCATGGAGAAGGCGCTCGACCGTGTCCGCAAGGTGAAGCCGGGCAACCCGCTGGACACCGACACGATGGTCGGCGCCCAGGCGTCCAACGACCAGTTGGAGAAGATCCTCAGCTACATCGACATCGGCAAGAAGGAGGGCGCCAAGGTCCTCACGGGCGGCGAGCGCGTGGCGCTGCCCGGCGACCTGAAGGACGGCTACTACGTGGCGCCCACCGTGTTCCAGGGCCACAACCGCATGCGCGTCTTCCAGGAGGAGATTTTCGGTCCCGTGGTGAGCGTGGCGACCTTCAAGGACTTCGACGACGCCATCCGCCAGGCCAACGACACGCTGTACGGCCTGGGCGCTGGCGTGTGGACGCGTGACGGGAACACCGCCTACCGCGCGGGGCGCGCCATCGAGGCGGGCCGCGTGTGGACCAACTGCTACCACATCTACCCCGCGCACGCGGCGTTCGGCGGCTACAAGCAGTCCGGCATCGGGCGGGAGAACCACCGGAAGATGCTGGACCACTACCAGCAGACGAAGAACCTGCTGGTCAGCTACAGCCCCAAGGCCATGGGCTTCTTCTGATGAGCGGCGCCGGTGCCGGCCCCGGCACGGGCGGACAGGACGGCGCCACGGCGGTGGCCCGGGTGGACGTGACGCCCGAGGCCGCCGCCGTCATCCGCCAGCTCCGCGCCACGCACGGGCCCTTGATGTTCCACCAGTCGGGAGGCTGCTGCGACGGCAGCGCGCCCATGTGCTACCCCGTGGGGGACTTCCGCGTGGGCCAGCGAGACGTCTTCCTGGGCGAGGTGGAGGGCTGCCCCGTCTACATTGGCGGCGCGCAGTTCGAGTACTGGCAGCACACGCACCTCACCCTGGACGTGGTGAAGGGGCGGGGCGCCGGCTTCAGCCTGGAGTCCCCGCTGGGCGTGCGCTTCCTCACCCGCAGCCGCGTCTTCACGGACGAGGAATACGAACGGATGAAGGACGCGCCGCCGCCCCGGCGTGGACCTCCGGAGTAGCCGTTCCGGCGTCAGCCCGTGGGTGGGACGACGGGCTTCTCCCTGGACTTCCACCCCATGCCCTGCGCGGGGCAGGGGCCCAGACCGCGCGGTGCATCGCGGTCTGGGCTCCTCGCGCGCGAGCGCTGCTCAGGCGGGCGCGGAGCCGTTCCCCTCCCTGCGGTGGTAGCTGGCCACGGTGAAGGACGCGGTGACGGTGAAGGGCTCGGGCAACACGTCCGCGCGCCGCCGCAGCTCCTCCGCGGATGCATGGAACGCGCTGGGCCCCATGGCCGCGATGTTGAACGCGTCGTCGCGCGTCAGCCGCAACGTCAACTCCAGCGATTCCCGGACGCCGGGCTCGAACGTGGCCCGCAGCCGTGTGTGGAGCCGCTCCTCCTTTCGCGCGTCGACGCTCAGCATCCCCATGGGTTGGATGAGCTGTGTCAGGTGCTGGTCCGTGGGTGTCACGATGAGCAGCGCGCCTCGGCGCCTCAGGACGCGGTGGAGCTCCGGGATGTTGCGAGGAGCGAAGACACTGAGCGCCAGTGCAACGCTGTGATTTCGGATGGGCAACGTCCGCTCGCCGTCCGCGATGAGGGCTCCCGCCCGGGCGTGGGCCCTGGCGGCCCGGCGGGCAGCGAAGCGGGAGATGTCGATGGCGAGCCCCGTCAGCGCCGGGCACCGGTCGAGTACACGGGCTAGGTAGTGCCCGGTACCCGCTCCCACATCGAGCACGCAGCCCTCTGGCGCATCGGCGCCGGTGAGCCGCGCGGCACGGTCCGCCAAAAGCGCGGCCAACGGTTCGTAGTGGCCTCGCGCGAGGAAGGCCTCTCGCGCGGCGACCATCGACTGGGTGTCTGCATTGCCCGGGGCGCGGTGGCCCGGCAGGAGGTTGACATAGCCCTGCCTGGCGACGTCGAAGGCATGGCGCGCCACACAGCGCAGCGCCGTTGCTTCCTGGCGAAGCGGTGACTGGCAGATGGGACAGCAGAGCAGTGGAAGAAGGGGCGGCGGAAAGCGGGGCGAAGCGGACGCTGACATGCGGAAAGGGCTCCAGAGGCTCGTGGCGGCGCATGGCCGGGAACGAGTCGCGGGAGGCCCTCAGGCGCGGGGTGTCAGGACCCTGGTATGAGCGCCCGGCAGCCCGCACGCGCGTGGAAGCCGCACACGCATGACGGAGGTTCGTCACGCACGGGGCGCACGCCAGGCGAGGCCGTGGCTCAGGAGCAGGAGCGCGGCACATCGCGCCCGGGCCTTCCGCGACGCGGAAAGCGGGCACGAAGGCAGCAAAGAGACCGGGGAGGCCCTACCAGGGCACACGTCGCCTGGAACGGACGCAGTGCTGCGGCGTCCGAACAGCGCGGAGCAGTCCGCTTGCTGCCGCGCTCAGCCGCGCAGGCGACGCAGGGACACGGGGGCCAGGTGCCGACAGGAATCCATGACGAGGAGCCTATGCCGCTTCGTCGAACACTTCCAGCGCGTCACGCACGCCGGGCAGCGCGGTGAGCAGCTCGAATTCGTCGGACTGGAGCATGGAGACGCGGCGGCCGGAGAGGCGCTCCATGAGGAGCTCGATGCGGTGTTCACCCTTCCCAGTCGCGTGGCGGAAGATTCGCGCGCGGAAGCCCTCCGCGTGGCACGCGAGGATGTCCTTCTGGAGGCTGCGCAGCCGTCGGACGACCTTCAGCGCCGCTCGCCCCTCGGGGGTCTCGAACGTGTGGAAGTGCCGGTTCCGCGACAGCGGCTTGCTGGGGTCATGGAGCCTCTCCACGAGGCGCCGAACGAATGGGTCCATCGACGAAGGAGGATAACATCCGGTACCCTGCGCCTCAGCGATGCACCGTCTTTTTCGAATCAGACCGTGGACCCTGGCGCTCCTTCCGTTGCTTGCTTGCAAAGAGCCGGAAGTTGCTGCCGCGGAGAACCAGGCCAAGCGGGCCCAGGCAGCATTGACTGAAGCCCGTAGCCACCTGTCCAGCGGACAGGCCAACGCCGCGCTTGCCGCACTGAGCAGGGCCGCCACCGCGGCGCCTGACAATCCGGAGCCGCACCTGCTCATGGCGCAGGCCCACCGCATGGCGGGAAACGAGGGCGCCGCCATCCTGGCCTTGAAGCAGGCGGCCTCCATGTCGCCGGGCTCGGACCCCACCATCCAGCGCCAGCTGGCCGACATCTATCTCCAGCAGGGCCTCACCAAGGACGCGCTCGCGGCGCTCATCACCATGCGGGACGCGGGAAACCTGCCGGACGCGGACGTGCTGCGGCTGGCCCGTATCCAGGCGCGTGAGGGCATGATTGATGCCGCCTTCAAGACGCTGGAGAACATCCTGCGGGAGAACCCGGACGACGCCGAGGCCAAGTCCGTCGAGGCCGAGGTGCTCTGGCTCAAGGGCGACGAGCTCCTGGCCGCCAACCTCATGGACCGGCTCCTCAATCAGGACCCGGCGTTGGCCTCCGCGCGGCTGCTGCGCGCGCGCTACTTCCTGGTCAGCGGCTTCCCGGACCTGGCCGAGTCCGACCTGAACGCCGTGAAGGGCGCTGACGCGGAGCGGCCGGAGGTGGTGACGCTGCGCGCGCGGGTGCTGCTGGCCCTGGGCCGGGCCGCGGACGCGGAGGAGGCCCTGCGCAAGCTGGTGGAGGCGCAGCCGCAGAACGCCGACGCGCTGGCGTGGCTGGCGGAGTCGGTGCGGGTGCAGGGCCGCCGCGCGGATGCGCAGTCCCTGGTGGACCAGGCGCTCCAGCTCAACCCCCGGCTGGCCCGGGCGCAGTACGTGCGCGGGCGCTCGCTGGAGGAGCAAGGGGACCGCCGCGGCGCGGAGGAGGCCTACCGCTTCGCGTTGTCCGCGGAGCCCCGCTTCGCGCCCGTTCACGCCCGGATGTGGCGCATCCACTTGAGTGCGGACCGCATCACGGACGCGGAGACGTCGCTGGAGCTGCTGCTCAGCATGAGCGAGGCCACCATCGAGGAGAAGGCCCAGCTCGCCGCCCTCTATGCGCGGATGCAGACGAAGGTGACGCAGGGCCTCAAGCTCATCGACGAAGCCCTGAAGCGGGAGCCGGAGAACCCGGACTACCTCCGCACCCAGAAGGCGCTGAACGCGCTGCTGCCGAAGCCCAAGAAGAAGTCCTCGGGCCCCGTCATCATCCGCGGCGGCCGCTGACCACCGCCAGCGGTGCGGCCTCCGGCCCGGGAAGGCCGGGGGCATCCGCCACCACGCGCTCCAGGGCCTTGAGGCCCTTGCGCTGGCCCACCGCCACCACCGTGAGGTTCTCCCGGTTGAAGTAGCGCCGGGCCACCTCGCGCACGCGCGCGGCGGACTGCGAGTCCACCAGGTCGGCGCGGTGGCCAAACGACTCCGGCGTGCGGAACAGCTCCGTGCCGCCGAACCAGCCGGCCAGCTCGCCCGGCGAGTCCTGGGAGAACTCCAGCAGCATGCGGTGCCGGCGCTTGGCGCGCGCCAGCTCCTCTTCGCCCACCTCGTTCTCACAGAGCGTGGACAGCACGCGGAAGGCCTCGGTGATGACCGTCGCGGCCTTCTCCGGAGCGCTGGCGGCCTCAATCTCGAGCAGCCCCGCGTCGTGGTACGCGTCCAGCGACGCGCTCACGGAGTACGCCAGGCCGCGCTTCTCCACGATTTCGAACGGCAGCCGCGACGACAGGCCGTCATCCAACACGCGGCGGATGATCTGCAGCGCGGGGTAGTCCTCGTGCTGCTCGGGGACGCCGCGGAAGTTGAGGCGGAACTCCGTCTGCGACTCGTCATGGCTGACGAAGTGCAGGCGCGGGCCGGCCGGGGTGAGGGGCGGTGGCGCCTCGACGCTGGACGGGCCGCGCGGGAGCCGGGCGAAGGCTCGCTCGGTCATCTCCACGACTTCCGAGCGCTTCACCCGGCCGGCGGCGGTGACGACGATGTTCCCCGCGACGTAGTGCTGGGCGAAGTGCTCCAGAATCTGCGGGTGCGTCATGTTCGTGACGGACTCGCGCGTGCCGGCGATCTTCAGGGCCAGCGGGTGTCCGGGGAAGAGCAGGTGCTTGGACAGGTTGTCCAGGTCGATGTCCCGGCCCTTCTCGTCCACCTCGTCGAGCATCTCCTCGAGGATGATCTGCCGCTCCACCTCCATGTCGGTGAGGCGGGGACGGGTGAGCATGTCGCCGATGATGTCCAGGCCCACGCGCAGGTGCGCGGGGTGGATGGGCGTGTAGTAGTACCCGTGGTCCCGGGTGGTGACGCCGTTGAGGTTGCCGCCGACCTCTTCCACTGCCGCGTTCATCTTCACGGTGTCCGGCCAGCCTTCGCTGCCGCGGAAGAAGAGGTGCTCCAGGTAGTGGCTGACGCCATTGCTGACGAGCGTCTCGTGGCGGCTGCCCGTCCGCACATAGACGGCGAGCAGGGCGGTGTGGAGGTGGGGCGTCTCGATAGTGACGACGCGCAGCCCGGAGGGCAGCACGTCCCGGTACGTAGTGAAGCTCATGCGCGAGGAAGCCTTAACACGAAGGCCGTCCCCTGGCCGGGAATACTCTGGCAGGAGAGCGAGCCACCGTGCACCTGGAGGATTTGCTGGCTGACGGCCAGGCCCAGGCCCGTGCCGCCCTCCTTGGTGGTGAAGAAGGGCTCGAAGAGGCGCTGTCGGATATCCTCCGTCATGCCCTGTCCGGTATCGCGCACCGTGACTTCCACGGCGTCCTCCGCCGGACGGGTGACGATGGTGAGGCGGCCGCCGGACGGCATGGCCTCGCGGCTGTTTCGCAGCAGGTTGAGGAAGACCTGCCGCAGCTGGCCCTCGTCGGCGAGCACGTGCGGGGTATCCAGGGCGAAGTCGCGCACCACTTCCACGCCGGCGCGCTCCAACTCCTCGCGGGTGAAGTCGAGCACGGTGTCCAGCACGGCGGTGACGTCGCGTGGGTCCAGGTCGGGCCGGGGAGGGCGGGCCATGCGCAGGTACTGCTCGGTGACATCCGCCAGGCGGTCCACCTCCTGGGTGACGGCGGAGATGAGGTCCTTCACCTCGGCTGCGTCCTCGGGGGTCGGGAAGCGGGCGGTTTCGAACCCGTCCTGGAGCAACTCCACGTTGAGGCCAATGGAGGACAGGGGGTTGCGCACCTCGTGGACGATTTGCGCGGAGATGCGGCCCACGGCGGCCAGCTGCTCCGCGCGCATGAGGGCCTCGGCCTGGGCCTTGAGCTGGGCCTCGCGCGCCTGGAGCGAGCGGGCCATCTGGTCGAACTCCCGGGCCAGGACGGCCACCTCGTCGTCGCCGCGCACGCCGAGCTGGGCGTTGTAGTCACCTCGGCCGATGCGAGACACGCCTCGGATGAGGTTGCGCATGGGGCGCAGCGTGCGGGCGGACCAGGCGGTGGCGCCCACGCCCACGGCGATGGCGGCCACGGAGAAGCCGATGATGAAGAGGCCGGTGGTGCGCTCGCGCTCCTCGGCGCCGTCCACGCGCTCGCGGATGCGGTTGGACAGGGCGGCGCGCAGCACGCGAATCTCGCGGCCGATGGAGTTCTCCTCCTGCCGCAGCGCGGCGGTGGCAACGGCGACCTGTTCCCGGTCCGGATTCTCCGTGGAAAGGACGGCGAAGACGGCCTCCGCGGCGCGGCCGTAGTCGCGGTAGCGGGCCTGGAGTTCGCCGAAGCGGTCCTCCAGGCCCCGGATGAAGGGCACCTCGCTGTCGGGGGCGGAGGCCAGCACCTCATGCGCTTTGGCCTGGGCGGCGGCGAGCCGCTGGGTCATGAGGGGCGAGTTGTAGGTCCGGGCCAGCCGGATGAAGGCGCGGCGGATTTCGACGTTGCCCTCTTGAATCAGGCGCTCGGTGTCCTTCTCCTGGGTGGAGTGGAAGGTCTCCAGCTCCGCGGCGTCCTGGGAGAGCTGGAGGTAGCCCTGGCTCACCAGCCGGATTTCCAGCCGGTTGCGGTGGAGCTCCGTCACGCTGAACAGGGACACCAGCCCGAAGGTGCCGAGCACCACGGCGTAGCCCAGGAAGATGCGTGTCGCGAGGGAGAGCTTCACGGGCATTCCTCGCTACGTGGCGGGCCGTCCAACCGCAAGTCTCGTCTCCAGGGGGCGCAGGCGCCTGCTCGGGGGCCGCCGAGGGGGAGGGGCTACCTCCAGTGGGTCTCAGCGTACTCCAGGGGGCGCGCTGGTACCCGCCTTTGACGCACGGGGGCTCGTGGACGATGCCCCCGTGCGCGCTGCGTCATGCTCCCCGTCCCGGACGTTGGGGCGCGCGCTGCTGGAGAGTGCAAGGCCATATCGAAATGACCGCGGCATGGAATGTCTGTTGAATTCGTTTGACGGGGGTGACGGATTCGTCTGCTGTTTGGTTGGACAATTCTGCTTGTCCTGTGTGGAGCTGGCATTGGGCAGCGGAAAAAGGCCGTGAGATGGTTTGCTTGGAAATAATTGTTGTGAATTCCAGGGGGAGATGCGAATTGGGTTTAGGGGACTCTTGGGGTGGAACAAGACGCCGCATCCCTGGATGGAAGGACACCGGCCCGTGACTGCACGGTGACGGGCCATTGACATGGCTCTTGGCGGCGGGGCCTGAGAGAATGCCAGATATGAAGAAGTTTGGAATGCTCGTTGGCTCGTTGGCGATGGCTGTTTTTGTTGGATGTGGTCCTGTTGATGAGCAGCTTTCGACAGAAGGGAACCCTTCCTCGACTGAGGCGGCCCTGAACAGCGCGGCTCCCGTGCCGGATGCCGCCATGGTGGAGGCGTTGGCAGAGTCTTGCCAGCCGCAGAATTGGGACGAGTGTGTGAATGCCGGCTTTGGAAGCTGCACTGCATGGTCGGCGTTCGTCAATTGTGGCTCTCAGTCTGCGTGTGATGACTACTCTCCGCAGTGTAAGGCCCGCATCGATGGTGAATGGTTTACGACGGGAGCGATTTTTCAGGGCATGAATAGCTTTCGCGTTTGCTTGAACGCGCAGGGTGCATCTTGCACTGAGTATCGCCTTGCGCAGGTTGTTCAATCTTGTGGTTGTGGCGGTGGTATTCCGATTTGAAGTCTGAGTTTGTCTTCCGGGCGGGGTGAATTCGCCCGTCATGTGACGCTTTGAAAGAACACGGCCCAGCCCCTCATGTGAGGAGCCGGGCCGTCCTAATTCCCGCGCCGATTCTCGGTGGACAGGACGGCGAAGACGGCCTCCGCGGCGCGGCCGTAGTCGCGGTAGCGGGCCTGGAGCTCGCCGAAGCGGTCCTCCAGGCCCCGGATGAAGGGCACCTCGCTGTCGGGGGCAGAGGCCAGCACCTCATGCGCTTTGGCCTGGGCGGCGGCGAGCCGCTGGGTCATGAGGGGCGAGTTGTAGGTCCGGGCCAGCCGGATGAAGGCGCGGCGGATTTCGACGTTGCCCTCTTGAATCAGGCGCTCGGTGTCCTTCTCCTGGGTGGAGTGGAAGGTCTCCAGCTCCGCGGCGTCCTGGGAGAGCTGGAGGTAGCCCTGGCTCACCAGCCGGATTTCCAGCCGGTTGCGGTGGAGCTCCGTCACGCTGAACAGGGATACCAACCCGAAGGTGCCGAGCACCACGGCGTAGCCCAGGAAGATGCGTGTCGCGAGGGAGAGCTTCACGGGCATTCCTCGCTACGTGGCGGGCCGTCCAACCGCAAGTCTCGTCTCCAGGGGGCGCAGGCGCCTGCTCGGGGGCCGCCGAGGGGGAGGGGCTACCTCCAGTGGGTCTCAGCGTACTCCAGGGGGAGCGCTGGTACCCGTCCGAATCCGTACTGGTTCGAGCGGAAGGCGCGGAGCCAGGGATTGGCCGCTGGATACGTGAGGATGGAGGGCGTCTCTTTGGTGGTCTTGGAATTGTTTATTGGGAGTGCGCCGCGCAGATGAGGTGGCGCTCTCTTGTCTGGAATTGGTTTTTCTTCTAGCCAGGTCTCCGCCTCCCTTTCGTATGGCAATGCGAGCCTGCAATTCCTTTTTTGGAGCGGGCGGGTCCGTGTCTCCCATGGGTGGGAGATGTCAGAGGAGAGCCATGATGAAGCTGAAGACGCTGGTGGGTGCCGTGGTGATGGCGATGATGACGGCCTGCGGGCCGCTGGAGGAGTCGTCCGTCGATGAGGGCGCGCAGGTGTCCACGCTCTCGTCGGAGGAGCTGGAGAAGCTCCAGTCTTCGATTCCGGTGCCGGACGCGGAGATGCTGCAGGCGCTGCAGGAGGCGTGCGGTACCACGCCCGAAGGTGCCTGTGTCGCCGCCGGGTACGGCGCGTGTACGGGGTGGTCGGCCATCGTGGATTGCGGCACCATCTCGGCGTGTGACCCGGACGACGTCGCGTGCAAGACCCGCGTCTGCGACCCCGAGCGCCCGGGCGACTGCGAGATGTACACGACGGGGACGCAGTACCAGGCCCGCAACCAGTACCGCGTCTGCTCCAACACGGCGGGCCAGACGTGCACCGAGTACATCCGGACCAGCCGCAGGGTCTGCGGTTGCGGCGGCAACGGCATTCCGTTCTAGTCGCCAGTGACAAGGCCCGGCCCCTCGTGTGAGGAGCCGGGCCGTTTTTCTTCCAGCGCCCGCGGACCTCAGTGGGACGCGGCGGGCGTGGGCACCGCTTCGTCCTCACCGGTGGCCCGCTTCGCGTCGCCGCGGAGCTTCTGCATCAGCACGTAGAGCCCGGGGATGAACACGAAGTTCACCACCGTGGACACCAGCATGCCGCCGAACACCGCCGTCCCCAGGGAGTTGCGGGACGCCGCGCCGGCGCCGGAGGCCATCATCAGCGGCACCACGCCCAGGAGGAAGGCGATGGACGTCATCAGGATGGGGCGCAGGCGGACCTCCGCCGCCTCCACCACCGCGTCGATGGTGCTCTTCCCGCCCTCCCGGAGCTGCTCGGCGAACTCCACGATGAGGATGGCGTTCTTGCTGGCCAGGCCGACCAGCATCACCAGGCCCACCTGGCAGAACACGTCGTTGGCGAACCCGCGCGCCAGCTGCAACCCCAACGCGCCCATGATGGCCAGGGGCACGGAGAAGATGATGACCAGCGGCAGGCTGAAGCTCTCGTACTGCGCCGCGAGCACCAGGAAGACGAAGAGCAGGCCCAGCGCGAAGATGATGGCCGTCTGCCCGCCGCTCTCCTTCTGTTCCAGGCTGATGCCCGTCCACTCCGCGCTCATGCCCTGAGGCAGGTGCTGCGTGGCCAGCGTTTCCATGGCCTCCAGCGCCTGTCCGGACGACACGTCCGGCGCCGGCTGCCCGTTGATCTCCGCCGAGCGGAACAGGTTGTAGTGGCGGATGACCTGGGCGGACACGGTGGGCTCCACCTTCACCAGCGACTCCAGCGGAATCATGTCCCCGGTGTCGCTGCGCACGTAGAAGGCGCCGATGTCCGACGGACTGTCGCGGAACTGCTGCTCCGCCTGGACGTACACCCGGTAGGTGCGGTTGGCGTAGTTGAAGTCGTTGACGTACTGGCTGCCCATGTAGACCTGCATGGTGCCGAACACCTGCTCAATCGGCACGCCGAGCGCCTTCGCCTTCTGCCGGTCCACCTCCACGTCGAGCAGCGGCGTGTCCGCGTTGAAGGTGCTGAAGGCACCGCGCAGTTGCTCGTGCTCGTTGGCCTTCGCCACCAGCATCTGCGTGGCCGCGGCCAGGTCATCCAGCGAGCTGGTGCCGTCGATGTCCTCGACGATGTACTGGAAGCCGCCCACGCTGCCGACGCCTCGGATGGCGGGCGGCTGGAAGGGCATCACGCGCGCTCCGCCGATGCGGCTCAGCGGGGCACGCAGCCGCTCCACCAGCGCGGCCACCGACTGGTCCTTGCCCTTGCGCTCCTCCCAGGGCGTCAGCGACGAGAAGATGGTGCCCATGTTGGGGCCGCTGCCCATCATGGAGAAGCCGCCAATGGCGAACATGGCGCGCACCTCAGGCTGCGCCTGCAAGACCGCCTCCGCCTCCGCCAGCACCTTCTCCGTCTGGGCGAGAGACATGCCCTCGGGGCCCTGGATGGAGATGATGAGGTAGCCCTGGTCCTCATCGGGGATGAAGCCCGTGGGTGCGACGCGGAAGAGCATCACCGTGCCGCCGATGCACGCCAGGAAGGCGACCAGGACCAGGACCGGATGCTTCAGCAGCTTGCGCAGGCCCCGGCCGTAGAGCGCCTTGGTCCCGTCCAGCGCCTTGTCCACCCAGCGGAAGAAGACCCACTTCGGTCCCTCGTGGTGCTTCAGCATCTTCGCGCTGAGCGCCGGGGTGAGGGTGAGGGCGCAGAAGGTGGACAGCGCCACGGAGGCGGCGATGGTCAGCGCGAACTGCCGGTAGATGGCGCCGGTGGTGCCCGGGAAGAGCGCCACCGGGACGAACACCGCCACCAGCACCACGGAGATGGCGATGACCGCGCCGGTCACCTCCTTCATGCCCTCGCGCGCGGCCTGTACGGGAGACAGGCGCCGCTCCACCATCAACCGCTCGATGTTCTCGATGACGACGATGGCGTCGTCCACCACCAGACCCGTGGCCAGCGTGAGGCCGAAGAGGGTGAGGGTGTTGATGGAGAAGCCCATCAGGTGGACGAAGGCGAAGGTGCCAATCAGTGAGACGGGGAGGGTGAAGGCGGTGATGAGCACGCTGCGCCAGCCGTGCAGGAACAGGAAGATGACGAGGATGACGAGGACGATGGCTTCCACCAGCGTCTTGATGACCTCGTTGATGGAGGCGCGGACGGCCAGGGTGGTGTCGGTGCCCGTCTGGAACTGCATGCCGGGCGGGAACTGCTTCGACAGCCGCTCGAGCTCCGCGTACACGCCGTCGCGCACGTCCAGCGCGTTGGCGGTGGGCAGTTGGAAGATGCCCAGGCCCACGCCCGTCTTGCCGTTGAAGCGCAGGACGGAGCCGTAGTTCTCCGCGCCCAGCTCCACGCGGCCCACGTCCTTCACCCGGATGCTCGTGCCATCCGTGTCCCGCATCAGGACGATGTCGCCGAACTCCGCCGGCTCCACCAGCCGGCCCCGGGCCCTCACCGCGATCTGGTAGGGCTGGTCCTCGGTGGACGGCGGCTGGCCAATCTGACCCGCGGCCACCTGGAGGTTCTGCTCCTGGAGCGCGCGCGTCACGTCCTGGGGCGTGAGCTTGCGGCGCGCCAGCTCCGTGGGGTCCAGCCACAGGCGCATTGAGAACTTGCGCTCGCCGAAGATGCGGACGTCACCCACGCCGGGCACGCGCTTGATGGCGTCCTTCAGGCTCACGTCGGCGTAGTTGCTGAGGAACTTGGCGTCGTAGCGGTTGTCCTCGCTGAACAGGCCCACCGTCAGCAGCATCTGGCTGGAGGCCTTGTTGACGACGATGCCCGTCTGGTTCACCTGCGAGGGCAGGCGCGCCGCGGCGCGGCTGACGCGGTTCTGCACGTCGACGGCGGCCACCTCGATGTCGCGCGTGGCCTCGAAGGTGATGGTGATCTGGCTGGTGCCGTCGTTGCTGCTGGTGGAGGTGATGTAGCGCATGCCCTCCACGCCGTTGAGCTCCTGCTCCAGCGGGATGGTGACGGCGCTCTCCACCACCTCGGCGCTCGCACCCACGTAGGTGCTCGTCACGGTGACTTGTGGCGGCGCCAGGTCCGGGTACTGGGAGATGGGCAGCGTGGGGATGGCAATCAGCCCCACCAGCGTCAGCAGGATGGAGCAGACGATGGCGAAGACGGGCCTGCGGATGAAGAAATCGACGAACATGGTGCGCTATCCGGCCCTTCGTTCAGCGGCTCCCGCCGAGAGTGCCGCCACCATTGCCAGAGGCCCGGGGCGGGCCGCTGTCAGTGGGGGCGTTGGCCTGCTTGGGTTTCACCGCCATGCCGTCACGCAGCGCTTGCAGCGAGGACACGGCGACCTGGTCGCCTGACTGGAGCCCGCTCTCCACCACGTAGGCCATCTCGCCCAGCGCGCCGAGCGTGATGGGGCGGCGCTCCACCACTGTCTTCCCGTCCTTCGCCAGGACCACCAGCGCGAAGGGCTGACCGCTCTGCCGCACGATGGCGAGCGCGGGAATCTGCAGCGCATCCCGGGCCGAGTACACGAGCCGCGCGCGCACCAGCTCGCTGGGCCGCAGGCCCACGGTGTTGCGGAAGGCGGCCTTCACCTCCACCAACTGGGTACGCGGGTCCGCCTGGGGCGCGATGTAGAAGACGTTGCTGGTGACCAGCACCTTGCCCGTGCTGTCGAGGATTTCGAGCGCGGTGTCGGGCTTCATCGACCGGGCGCGCGGCGACGGCACCGACACGCTCACCTCGAGCACGTCCGCCTGCGCCACGCTGGTGAGCGGCGTCGTCATGCCCACGTAGTCACCCAGCCGCACCAGCACGTCGCCCATCGTGCCGGCGAAGGGCGCGCGCACCACGTGGTACTGGAGCTGCACCTGGCGCTGCGTCACCTGCGCGGCGGATGAACGCGCCGCGGCCTGGGCTGCCTCCACCTGCGCGCGGCCCTGCTCCAGCTCCTGCGCGCTCGCGAGCCCTTCCTTGTAGAGCGCCTCGGTGCGCTCCAGCGTGCGGCGCGCCAGCTCCAGGCTCACCTGGGTGGAGCTGAGCTGCGCCTGCGCGCTGTCGAGCGCGGCGGTGCCTTCGCGCGAGTCCACCTCGATGAGCGCGGCGCCGGCCTCCACCTTGTCACCGGGGCGCACGTGAATCTTGCGCACGTAGCCCGCGACCTGGGGCAGCACGTTGACGCTCTGCCGCGACATCAGCGAGCCCAGGTACTCCCCCGTTTCGCGCACCTCGCGCGGGGTGAGCGTCACGATGTCCACCTCGCGGGGCGGAGGGGCCGGCGGGGCGGCCTTCTGGCCCGAACAGCCCGCCACCACCGCCAGCAGGGTGACACCCCACATCGCCTTCATCTGATTCACCAGTCGCACCGCGCCTCCGTCAGGAATGCGTCCAGGCGCGCCTGGACGAGCTCGAATTCACGCAGCACCAGGGTCAGCTCCGCCTGGCGCAGGGCCGCTCCGCTTTGCACCAGCTCGAGGCTGCTGCCGCGGCCCACTTCAAAAGAACGGCGGGTGAGGCGGTCGGTCCGGTCCGCGAGGTCGCGGGACGCCACCGCCGTCGCCACCAGGGCTTCGGCCACCTCCACGGCGCGCCGGGACTGGGCCACCTGAATCGACACGTTGCGGCGGGTGCTCTCCAGCGTCTCCGCCGCCTGGCGCTCGAGCCCCTCTCGCTCGCGAATCAAGCCGCCGCGCAGGCCGCCTTCCCAGATGGGGACGGAGAGCACCGCGGACACACTCCAGATGGCCACGCGGCCGAAGCCGGGGTCCGTGGTGAGGCCCACTGCGGTGCTCGACAGGCCCAGCGTGGGCAGGTAGCCGGCGGTGGCTTGTTGGCGGCTGTCACGCGCGGACTCCAGCTGCGCGCGCGAGGCCACGAGGTCCGTCCGCTCGTTCACGTCCTTCAAGGGCGTGCAGGCCCGCTGCGTCTCGTTCACCAGCCCCTGGAGGTTGAAGTCCCGGCTGACGCCAACGGCGTTGCCGAAGCCCACCGCCAGGCCCAGGGCCTCACGGCTGCGCCGCAGCTGCTCGTCTCCCGCGACGAGGGCGCTGCGCGCCACCGCCACGTCCTGCTCCACGCGCACCACGTCCAACTGGTTGCCCGCGCCCAGTTCATACGTGCGCTGCGCGAGCGCGAAGCGCTCCAAAGCCTGCCGCAGGCCCACGCGGTTGATCTCCGCCGCCCGCTCCGCCGCGACCGTGGATACGAGCACCTGGGCCAGCCCCCGGGTGAGCAGCCGCCGCGTCTCGCCCAGCGTCGCCGCCGCGCCTTCCTCGGCGGCCACGGCCGAGGCGCGCCCGCGCCAGGCGCTGATGTCCACCAGGGATTGCGTCACGTTCGCCGTGGCGGTGAGCAGCGGCGTGGAGGGACCGCGGGTGTCGCCGCCACCAATGCCCACCAGCGGCGTACCGCCAGCGCCCACGGGGAGGTCGGGGTTGAGGAGGTCCACACCGACACTGGACGACAGACGTGCATTGGGGAGCAGCGCCGCCAGGGCCTGCCGGGAGCGGCCCGCGGCGCGCTCCACGCCGGCTTCGGCGCTTCGGAGGTCGGTGGAGCGCTCCCGGACGAGCGCGAGCGCCTCGTCCCAGGTCGTTACCTGCCGCTGGGCGGGGGCAACGGGGGTGAGCATCGCGTCCTCCACCTTCGGCTGGAAGGGGACGGGCGCAGGAATGGACGGTGACGGCTCGGTCAGCGTCGACGCTGCGACGAGCGCCAGGAGAATGATGGAAGGGGATGCCATACGAGGAGGAGGAAATGAGGGAACTGCGTGTGGGCTGAAAACTTCCCCCCCGTTGTGACCAAACGCGTCGCGTCGATGTAATTGACAATGGTTGACGTCTGCAACCATCTTTAGGGGGAGATGACTGTCCCGGAGCAAATGGCTTCGCTGCGGCGCGCCATCCGTCGCCTCCTCACCGAGCGGCTGGGCGAGCAGACCAGCAGACCCTTCATGCAGTTGTTGGCGCTGAAATCCATCGCCGACGGTGTGCGCAGCCAGGCCGCCATCGCGGAGCGGATGCTCGTGGACGCACCCTCGGTGAGCCGGCTCGTCGCGCGCCTGGAGGAGGACGGCCTGGTGAAGCGAAGCATCGCGGAAGATCGTCGGTGCGCGCGCCTGGAGCTGTCCCCGGCCGGCCAGACCGAGCTGAACCTGCTGCGCGACGCTCTCCTATGGACGGACGTGGAGCTGCTTCGCCACCTCACGGTGCAGGAGATGGCGGAGTTCAAGCGCCTCACGGTCAAGCTGCTGACGGGCCTCCTCCAGGCCCGGGGGCCGGTGCCGCTGGAAGGCGGCTGCGGCCCGGCCGACTCCTGATGTGGAAATGACGAAGGGCCCGGCCCTGGAGGTCCTCCAGGATGCCGAGCCCTTCAATGTGCCCATGGGAGGGCGGATGCGTCAGGCCTGCGCGGGCTTGGACTCCGCGTCGGTCGGAGCGCTCTCGGGCGCCTGCTGCTCGGTGTCGGCCGGGGCCTCCGTCTTGGGCGTGGCCTGGGCCTCGGCCTCGGCGCGCACGCGCGACGTCTCCTCGGTGCGCTGGTCGCTGGCGGCGACCTCCTCGGGCGTCAGCTCCGTGCGGTCGGCGAGCATGCCCGTCTTCTTCTCCAGGTCCTTGATGGCCCGGCGAATCAGGTCGCGCTCCAGGAGCGTGCGGTTGAGGCGCTTTTCCAGGGCCTTGTACTTGTCGCGGCTCAGGTCCAGGTCGTGCTTGGTGGCGGCATAGACGCGCTGCTGCGTCTCGTTGCGGCCCTTCACCCGGCGCAGCTCCTTCTCCAGCTCCACCGCGCGGAGGCGGTCCTTGTTCGCCGCCTGCTCCAGCCGCTCCATCTTCTCGCGGTCGGCGTCATTCAGCTCGCGGTAGCGGCGCTGGCCACGCTCCTGCGGCACCGTCTCCGTCGCCGTGGGCACCACCGGCACCACCGCGGCGATGACGGCCTCGCCCTCCTGGGTGGGCGCGGCGACCTGCGTGGCGGGCGCGGCGATGGGAGCGGCCGGCGCGGGCTGCGGGCGGCGGCCCTTGGACTCCATCTCCGCCTTCAGCCGCTGGTTCTCCACCAGCGCGTGGGACAGCTCCTCACGGGTCCGCTCGAGCTGCGTGGAGGCGCTGCGCTCCACCTCGGCGCGCGCCTTGGCCAGCTCCTGCGCGCTCTTGTCGGACTCCTTCTGCTCGTAGAGCTTGCGCTTGGCCTGCTTCAGCTGCTCCTTCACGTCCTGAAGTTGAGTGCGCTGCTCGTCCAGCTCCTTCTGCTTGCGCTGCAGCTCCGCCTCGGCCTTGGCACGCGCCTGGGTGTCCGTCACCAGCTCGGCGCGGGGCGCCGACGAAGACGTGGACGACGACGGAAGCGCGGCGTGCTTGGGGCCGGCGAAGAGATTGAAATAGAGCGAGATGGCGAGCCCGACAGCAAGGGCGAGGACCAGGACCAGCACGGGAACGACCTCCACGGGGAAATGCAAAAAGCGGGGCAGCCTACCGTCAGCCCCCAGGGCGTCAAGGGTCCACTGCTAGACGTGCTTCGGTTCACTCCCTGCGTCGCCCCGGCCAGCGGCCCGGCGTGCGTCCGGGGTGCCGTCCGTCACCTTAGTACGCGTACTCCCAGCCGCCGCGCCCACCGGTGCGGGCTCCCAGGCGGGCACCCAGCTCCCGGAGCCGGCGGACCCGCTCGGGGATGGGCGGGTGGGTGGAGAACAGGGCCATGACTCCGCCACGGTGGAGCGGGTTGACGATGAAGAGGTGGGCGGTGGCCGGGGCCCTGTCGTAGGGAATGGCCTCCGCGCCGCGTTCCAGCTTCAGCAGGGCATTGGCGAGCGCGTCCGGGTCGCCCGCCAGCTCGGCGCCCGTCTGGTCCGCTCCGTACTCCCGTGAGCGGCTGACGGCGAGCTGGAGCAGCGTGGCGGCGATGGGGGCCACCAGCAGCAGGCCCAGGTTGGCGAAGGCGCTGCCCAGTCCGCCGCGCTCGTCGTTGTCGCCCCGGCTGAGCATGGAGCCGCCGAACCAGAAGAGCATCTGCGCGGCGTAGCTGATGATGCCGGCCAGGGTCGCCGCCACCGTGCCGATGAGGGTGTCCCGGTTGCGCACGTGCCCCAGTTCATGGGCCAGCACGCCTTCCAGCTCGCGCCGGTCGAGCAGCTCCATCAGGCCCGCCGTCACCGCGATGGCGGCGTGGCTCGGGTTGCGGCCCGTGGCGAACGCGTTGGGCGCCGCCGTGGGGAGGATGTAGACCTTGGGCTTCGGCATGCCCGCGCGGGAGGCCAGCCGCGCCACCATGTCGTGCAGCCAGGGCGCCTGCTCGTAGGGCAACGGCCTGGCGCCGTGGATGGCCAAGGCAATCCGGTCGCTGAACCAGTAGGAGCCGAAGTTCATCACCACCGCGAAGAGGCCGGCGAAGAGCAGGCCTTGCGGGCCGCCCAGTCGGTCGCCGATGACCAGCACCAGGGCCGTGAGCCCGGCCAGCAGCACGGTCGTCTTGAGCGCGTTGCCCAGCCGGTGCCAGCCGCCTCCGCCGTGCAGTGCTGGCCGGTCCGCGTCGGCGCGGGCCGTATCGTGGGAAGAATGGAGCGCCATGGCCGCCTCGTTTCCGGAGACCCCGCGGGGCCCTCTGGAAACGTAAATCAGCGCGAGGGCTCGGCAATGACGGGGGACGGCACGCCCCCGGGACGGGGGGCAGGGGGCCTGGCTGCAACGGCGCACCCTCCACCCAGCCCTTGCCCCTTACCGCTCCTACGGGCGCTCGGCCGTCGCGCCGCGCAGCGGAGAGCGCAAGCGGATGGGCGGCGACTCCGGCGCGGGGCGGATCCACCGCTTGGGCGCGAGGCCGTCCACCTCCCGAGCGAGGTCCACGTCCGGGTCCACCAGCAGCTCCGCGGGGCGGCCATTGAGCGACACCTGGGCGTCGACGTGGACCTGGACGCGGCCCTTGCCCTGCGCCTCGAAGTCCCGGGCGATGTGCCGCGCCAACTGGAGGATGAGGTCCGGCTGCACCGACATCTCCCGCTCCTGGAGGCGGGTGAGGTACTGGCTGGGCGCGACGTGCCACTCCCGGTCTGACGCCGGGTCGCGGACGATGAATGTCACGCTGCCGTTCTTCTCGCGCGCCATCACTCGCCAGGAGAAGCGCATGCCCTGCTCGTGCCACAGCACGTTGCCGCCGTAGAGGTGGGTGCGCAGCGGAATGGCGACCTGTATGACGGCGTAGGTCAGGGCCAGTCCGAGCGCCACCTGTCCCTTCCAGCCGGGAGCGCTCAGGGCGGGCGTCGCGAGCGTTTCCGAGGCGGCCGAAGTCGCGACGGACGTCCGCGCGAGGCGGGCGCGCAGCGCGTGGTACAGCCGCCGTGGCCAGGAGGCTTCGAAGAAGACCAGGGCCCCGGTGACCATGATGAAGGGGAACATGCCAATGGGAAACAGCGCGGAGGTGGCCGCGTGGAACCCGAGCACCACCACATAGGCGAAGGGCCGCAGCTTCCGGGTGAGGAGGAAGGCGACGATGGTGGTGTCGAAGAGGAATCCCGACCAGGCCGCGACGTAGGCGACCCAGGGCTCGTCGAGCATGGGGCCGATGAGGGGCAGGCTCGTCCGAGCCGACAGCCAGATGCTGAGCGGCTGGGCATGGAGCAGCCAGTCGCCGGTCAGCTTCGCCAGCCCCGCGAAGACGTACACCACGCCCACCTGGAAGCGCAGCAGCAGCGTGCACCACGAGGGCAGCCAGTCACTGCGTAGCGCGGGCTTGCGCCAGGCATCCACCGAGAAGGCCCGGTGCGCCGGCACGACGAGCATCAGCCCGAGGAGCAGGCTCACCAGATAGTAGTGATTGAGGTAGTTGCTGACGTCCACGAGCTGGACGTAGGTGAAGGCGACGAACAGCAGGCCCACTGTCACGCGGTAGAAGAGGCCCGCCGCCATGCAGAGCCCGAGTATCGCGAGCGCCGCGAAGACAGCGTGCATCCACGGCGCCGGCAGCGCGGGCACCCAGCCGAAGCCCCAGTAGGCGAAGTGGAAGCGAGGGCCGGTGAACAGCACGTCCACCCAGCCGTAGGCGAGGAACCGGACCGCCGAGACGAAGATGAGCATCCCCAGCGCCACGCGGAACGCCACCAGCGCCGCGATGTCTCGCGGCGCCAGCAGCACCTTCCAGATGCGCTCGGACGCGGGGCGCTCGCCTGACGCCACCTCAGTCATTGTCCCCCTCGACGGACTGGGGCAGCTCCAGGTCCAGCACGGTGACGAGCTCCGTCTTGAGCACGTCCGTCACGCTCTTGATGACGTCGTACATCGTACGCATCGCGGCCTTGTCCTGAGCCAGGACCGTCGCCAGGTCTTCACCCGGAACAGCGTCGATGCCCGCCGCCGCCGCCGCGTTGCGCTCGCGCAGCTTCGCCGCCAGCGCGCCGGCGCCCGAGGCCTCGAGCAGGTCGTCGAAGCCCTTGCCGGAGAAGTTCTCGCCACAGCCTTCCGTAATGCGCCGGTAGCCCACCAGGTTGGCCCGGATGTTCGCCTTCGAGCGCGCGGCGAACTGTGACTCCAGGTGCTCGGGGCACGTCGACGTGGCGCAGTCACGCAGCGCCAGCGGCCGTGCCACCTTGAGGTCCTTCACCTCGCGCTCGAAGTAGAAGATGGCGTCGCTCACGGAGTTCAGCGCCGCCTGCGTGGAGGGGTACACGGCATTGCCGGAGCCCGCCGTCGTCAACGTCCGGCCGAAATTCTCCTGGTCCGGGGCCCACGCGTTCACCAGCGCGTCCGCGCGGCGGCGGACGTCGGCGGCCACCACGGCGGCGTACGCCCGCTTGCGCGCGGCCCGCTCGTCCGCGGACAGCGCCGCCCACGTGCCCTGGGACACGATGACGGAGGTGCCGGGGCAGGCGGTGTCGTTGCCCTCGAAGAAGAGCAGGTACTCCAGCGCGTACAGGCCGCGGCGGCTCACCAGTGAGCTGTCGAAGCTCTCCGACTCATAGCTGCGGTTGACGATCTGCTCCTCGAGGGCGCACCGGCTGACCAGGGGCCACGAGTAGATGTTGTCGCGAATCTCCGCGCCGCCCGGGAGGCTGCGGGGCGCGGCGGGACCGAACTGCATCACCTCCGCCACCTGCCACACGTCCATGGCCTGGTGGTAGGCCTCGCGCGCGGCGTCTCGCGTGGTGGCATCCGGCGTGGCCGCGTGGGCCGCGACGGCGCCCTCCAGCGCGGTGGCCGCGGTCTGGAACTCACGGGCCGTCTGCAGCACACAGGCTCCGGACGACTCCAGCAGCGCGGCGCGCGTCGCCGCCACCGCGTCGTTCGGATTGTCCGTCCCTGCGTCCTGCGGGGTCACCTTGTCCGACTTGCACGCGGACAGGGAGAGGAGGGCGGGCACCGCGAGCGCGATGGCGCGCGCACGCAGGACGGAGAGGGGGCGCGATGACTCGGTGTTCATGTCCGGGCTCGCTAACACGCCGATGTTGTTAATGACAATCAACTTCAAAGTTTGCCCGGGGAAACGTGCGGGTTTCCACAGGTTGGGTGTTGACCCGTCGCGGTCTTCCGGAGTACGAGGCGGACACGAAGAAACTGATAACGATTATCGTTTGCAGTTCGACGAGTTCCTTGAGGAGGGGAAAACATCATGTTGAAGACGGTGAAGCACCGTAGCTTCCTGGTGCGTGGAGCCGCGTTGGCGCTCACGCTGGCGTGCATGACGGGCTGTGGCGACGACGACGAGCCCACGCCGACGCCTGACGCGGGCACCAACACGGACGCCGGTACGGACGCGGGCACGGACCCGACGCCTGACGCGGGCACCGGCGCGCTGGACAGCGACATCGCGGTGGTCCGCTTCAACGAGGACGGCACGCACGACACGACGTTCGGTGCGGGCGGCGTGACGCACGTGGACTTTGGCGCCGGCCGCGACGGCACGCGTGACTCGCTGTGGGACGTGCGAGTGGACGGCACGGACCGCATCGTGCTGTTCGGCAACAAGCGCGCGGACGGTACGCGCGCGGACACCGACCGCGTGGTGGCCCGCCTGACGGCGGCGGGCGCGCTGGACACGACGTTCGGCTCGACCGAGACGCCCAACGGGTTCAGCGTCCTCAACCTGTCCAACCTGAACGACGGCATGCGCTACGGCTTCATCCAGCCGGACGGCAAGATCATGACGTCCGGCTACACCTCCATGCCCACGGGCGTGGGTGCGCAGGCGGCCAACCGCATCGTGCTGCAGCGCCTGAACGACAACGGCAAGGCGGACGACGCGTTCGGCTGGAAGGGCGTCGTGACGTCCGCGCCGTTCCAGGCCCAGAGCGAGACCAACCCTGAGTGGGGCATGGCCGAGGCCTACGCCGTGGGCATGCAGTCCAACGGCAGCTACGTGACGACCGGCTACGGCCGCTCCGCGTCCTCCGGCACGGTGGATCTGGTGTCCTTCCGCTACACCGCCACGGGCGCGCTCGACCCGACGTGGGGCACGGGCGGCGCCGTGGCGCTGGACCTGGTCGGTGACAACGACCGCGGCCGCAACCTGGTGATCCTGAACGACGACCGCGTCCTGCACGTGGGCAGCGGCTCCCTGGGCGCGCAGAACAACCAGGCCCTCCTCCTGGTGCAGACGCCGGACGGCCAGCCGGACACGACCTTCGCGCCGGAAGGCTACAAGACCTTCAGCCTGGACCGCCCGGAGCAGGCCTTCTTCGGCGTGGCCAAGTCGACGGACGGCAACTGGGCTGCCGCGGTGGGTTACCGCGCGGGTGGCAACCAGAACGACGACGGCATCCTCGCCATCATCCCCACGAACGGCTCGGCGGAGGAGGTCATCATCAAGGCCACGCCGATCTCCGCCACGGAGAACGACCGCTTCTGGTCCGTCACCTTCGACTCGACCAACCGCATCTACGCGGCGGGCTTCGTGACCGAGGGTGGCGACAACCAGATGGTGGTGGCGCGCTTCACCACCGATGGCAACCTCGACACGACCTTCGGCACCGGCGGTATCGCGAAGATCAACGTCGCGACCGCGGCCACCGAGGAGGCCGCTCGCGGCATCGCCATCCAGACGGATGGAAAGATCGTCATCGGCGGTCCCATTGAGAAGCGGTAATCGCTGACGCAGTGTAGAAGCAGGAGCCGGGGAAGGCGGTCCGCGCGCGGGCGGTCCTCCATCCCTGGCTCCTGGCTTTTGAGTCGTCGGACATCCCGGTCAGACAAGGTCGAAACGCTTCAGATGGCACTGTTCGAGCAGAAGCTGATGTGGGCGCGGAGCTGGACACTTCCGGCGCTCTTGCTGGCATGGGCCTCCCCGGCCGCGGCGCAGTCCGAGCCGCCCCAGGACGCCGCCGCCGTGGCTCCCGAGCCGTCGCAGGTGCAGGACACCGTCGCCGTTCCTGAAGCGCCGCAGGCGCAGGATACCGCCGCCGTGGCTCCCGAGCCGTCGCAGGTGCAGGACGCCGTCGCCGTTCCTGAAGCGCCGCAGGCGCAGGACACTGCCGCCGTGCCTGAAGTGCCGCAGGCGCAGGACACCGCCGCCGCGGAGGCGCAGCAGGCCGAGCCCACGCCGGCGCCCGTGGACGACGCGCCGCTGGCCACCGAGCCCGCCGCGGGCGAGCCACTGGTGTTGGAGCCTTCACCCGAGGCGGTGGAGAAGAGATTCGAGAGCGTGGTGGTGGGCACCTCGGAGGCGCGCACGAGCGGCTCCATCCACGTGCTCAAGCCCGCGCAGTTGGAGCGCTTCGAGCGCGATGACCCGGCCGCCATCCTCCAGACGGTGCCCGGTGTGTACTCCCGCGGCGAGGACGGCTTTGGCCTGCGGCCGAACGTGGGCTTGCGCGGCGTCAATCCGGACCGCAGCAAGAAGGTCACCCTCTTGGAGGACGGTGTCCTCTTCGGCCCCGCGCCGTACTCCGCGCCAGCGGCCTATTACTTCCCGCTGGCCACGCGCATGCAGAGCATCCGCGTGCTCAAGGGGCCCTCGGCCATCCAGCAGGGACCGCAGACGGTGGGCGGCTCCGTGGAGTTCATCACCCGGGACATCCCCGCGTCCGAGTCCGCCTGGCTGGATGTGGCGGGCGGCGAGTACCTCTACGGCAAGGCCCACGGCGTCTTCGGCGCCAGCACCGAGCGCGCGGGCTTCCTGCTCGAAGGCGTCCACCTGCGCAGTGACGGCTTCAAGGAGCTGGACACCGTTGGCGGCAACACGGGCTTCACCCGCAACGAGTGGATGGCGAAGGGCAGCTACCAGCTCGTCCCCGAGGGCCCCGTGCGCCAGACGCTCCAGCTCAAGCTGGGCTACTCGGACGAGGACTCGAACGAGACGTACCTGGGCCTGAGCAGCGCGGATTTCGCCGCTGCGCCGCTGCGCCGCTACGTCGCGAGCGCCCTGGACCACATGAAGTGGCACCGCACGCAGGTGGTGCTCAGCCACGAACTCGAAGCGGGCGGGCTGGCCGTGACGACGTCCGTCTACCGGCATGACCTGAGCCGGGCGTGGCGCAAGGTGAACCGCTTCCGCGGCGCCTCCATCGCCAGCGTGCTGGCGGACCCCACGAGCGCGCGCAACGCCATCTACTACGGCGTGCTCACTGGCGAGCTGGACTCGTCGTCGTCCCAGGACGCGCTGCTCATCGGCCCCAACGACCGCACGTACGTGTCCCAGGGCCTCCAGAGCATCGCCCGTTGGACGGCCACCACCGGGCCGCTGAGCCACAACCTCGAGCTGGGCGCGCGCTTCCACTACGACAGCATCCGCCGCCTCCATACCGAGGATGCCTTCCTGATGCAGGGCGGCCAGCTCGTGCGGACCAGCGAGCCCACGTACACGACGGCCGACAACAAGGACTCCACACACGCCATCGCCCTGCACGCGACGGACGCCATCGGCTGGGGGCCCCTGGTGCTGACGCCGGGCGTGCGCATGGAAATCATCCGCTCGGCGTCGCGGAACCACCTGACGGGCACCGAGTCGAGCGGCGCGCTGGAGGTGCTCATGCCGGGCATGGGCATCTACGGCGCACTGACGCGCGAGCTGGGCCTGTTCGCGGGCGCCTATCGCGGCTTCTCGCCCCCGGCGCCCGGACAGCCGGACGCGGTGCTGCCGGAGAAGAGCATCAACTACGAGGCCGGCGCGCGGTGGACCCGCCGTGGCGAGCGGCTGGAGGCGGTGGGCTTCTTCAACGACTACTCGAACCTCACCGACATCTGCACCTTCTCCAGCGGCTGCCTCAACGATGCCCTCGACCGGCAGACGGACGCGGGCAAGGCCTACATCTACGGCCTGGAAGTCTTCGGTGAGAAGACCTTCCGTCCGGGCGGGGGCGTGACGTTCCCTGTCTCGCTGTCCTACACGTTCACGCGCACGCGGCTGCGTGAGGACTTCCAGTCGGCGGACCCGCAGTTCGGCAACGTGCGCGCGGGCGACGAGCTGCCCTACGTGCCTCAGCACCAGCTCTACGCCACCGCGGGTGTGGAGACGTCCTGGGGCGGCCTGGCCCTGAGCGCCTTCTATGTGGATGCCATGCGCGAGCAGGCGGGGCAGGGCGAGGTGCCTCCGGAAGAGCTGACGGACGCGCTGCTGACGTTCGACGTCAACGCGAGCTGGAACTTCTCCCGCTGGGGGCAGCTGTACCTGAGTGCGCGCAACATCCTGGACGAGCAGGCCGTCGTGTCGCGCCGTCCCTACGGTGCCCGGCCCAACGCGCCTCGGGCCGTCATCGTGGGCGTCAAGCTGGGCATCTGAAGCCCGGACACCCCCGCGGGCGGCGTCTCGCTTCTAGAGATAGAAGCGGTCCGTCACGCCCGCGGTGCGCTGGAGGATGGCGCTCCAGCCCAGCCACAGGGCGATGCCACTGGCATCCGCCCGCGCTTCCGCACCCAGGGCTCCCAGCGAGCCCGTGCACCCGGCCAGCGTGAAGCGTCCTGAATCCGTCAGGTGTGTGAGGAGGGCGCGCAACGTGGGCATCCCACGCGACTCGAAGCGGTGGGTGACGTCATCGCGCCCCATGAAGTCCGGGTCGTCGAGCGCCCCATCGAGGAAGCGCTCCAGGGCCCACCAGAAGAGGTACACCTCCGCCTTGCGGCCAGAGGCCACTGCAGCGGCGGCGATGGACAGGCCTTGGTGCACGCGGTCGTAGTCGCCGCTGTGCAGGAAGACAACCACGTGGGTCGGGGGGGCGCTCACGCGGCGCTCATACCGCCCACAAGGCGCCAGCGTCCACCCACACGCCGGGAATGACCGTCCGGGCCCTTTGGCTTGCGCCTTGCCCGCCGCGCTTGCTAGGAAACCTCGGTCATTCGGGCACTTACGCGCCGTAGCACCTGGGCGGACCGGACTTCAACGAGATGGGCGACGACATCACAGCCAGACGCAAGGACGCGCATCTCGACCTTTGCTCGACGGGTGACGTCGAACCCAGCGGAAACAGCACCCTTCTGGAGTGCGTCAAGCTGGTCCACTGCGCGATGCCGGAAATGTCCGTGGAGGACGTGGACCTGTCCACGGCGTTCCTGGGCAAGCGGCTGCGCTACCCGCTGCTCGTCACTGGCATGACGGGTGGGACGGAGCGTGCGGGCGCGGTGAATCGCGACCTGGCGCTACTCGCCGAGCGCCACGGCCTGGCCTTCGGTGTGGGCAGCCAGCGCGCCATGTCGGAGGACGCCTCGCGGGCCGCGTCGTTCCAGGTGCGGCAGGTGGCGCCCACGGTGGCGCTCCTAGGCAACATCGGCATGTTCCAGGCCATCGGGCTGGGCGTGGATGGGACGCGCCGGCTGGTGGACGGCATTGGCGCGGACGGGCTGGCGCTGCACCTCAACGCGGGCCAGGAGCTGACGCAGCCCGAAGGCGACCGGGACTTCCAGGGTGGCTACCGCGTGGTGGAGCTGCTGGTGAAGGCCTTTGGCGACCGGCTGCTGGTGAAGGAGACGGGCTGCGGCATCGGCCCGGACGTCGCGCGGCGGTTGGTGGACCTGGGCGTGCGGAACATCGACGTGTCCGGTCTGGGCGGGACGTCCTGGGTGCGCGTGGAACAACTTCGTGCCTCGGGCGTACAGGCACAGCTGGGGGCGGAGTTCAGCGCGTGGGGCATTCCCACGGCGGCGGCGTTGGCCTCCGTGCGTCGGGCCGTGGGCCCGGACGTCCACCTGGTGGCGAGCGGTGGCCTTCGCACGGGGCTGGACGCGGCCAAGGTGCTGGCGCTGGGGGCGAACCTGGCTGGCATGGCGCTGCCGTTGTTCCGCGCGCAGCAGGCGGGCGGGCTCGAGGCGGCGGAGGCGGCGCTGGAGGTCATCCTGGCGAGCCTGCGGCAGGCGCTCGTGCTGACGGGAAGCAGAAGCTGCGCTGAACTGAGACAGCGGCCCCGGGTGGTCACCGGAGAGTTGAAGGATTGGTTGGCGGCGCTGTAGAGGGTGGCCGTGCCGAAGTCTGGAAGGAAGAACATGTCTGACACCGTGACGTCCCGGCTTCCCGGGTTCCACAAGCTGCCGATGGAGGAGCGCCACGCGCACCTCTCCCGCATGTTCCGGCTCACGCCCGAGGACCTGCAGCAGCTGTTGGGCTCGGAGGCGCTCCAGCCTGTCCTGGCGAACCAGATGATTGAGAACGCGGTGGGGACCTTCTCCCTCCCGCTGGGGCTGGGCCTCAACCTCCAGGTCAACGGACGTGACTACCTGGTGCCCATGGCGGTGGAGGAGCCTTCCGTCGTGGCGGCGGTGTCCTTCGCGGCGAAGATTGTCCGGGAGGCGGGCGGCTTCATCGGTG